>JBOHFY010000035.1:0-17888 GCA_050699895.1 Pseudonocardiaceae bacterium | reverse complement strand
GTGAAGGACAGCTTGCGGGCCCGTCCGTCCCGGATCAGCGGCTCCATCAGCTGACCCGCACTCGAGCTGGGCACAACGTTGAGCACCCCGTCGGGCAGCCCGCACTCGGCCAGGATGTCGGCGACCGCGAGCAGCGACAGTGGGGTCAAATTGGCCGGCTTGAGCACCATCGTGGCGCCCGCCGCCACCGCCGGACCGATCTTGCGGGTGCCCATCGCGGTGGGGAAGTTCCAGGGGGTGATCAGCAGCGACGGCCCGACCGGCTGGCGCATCACGAGGACTCGCCCCGAGCCGCCCGGCGCCCTGGCGAACCCGCCGTCGATCCGCACGGCCTCCTCGGCGAACCACCGGAAGAACTCGGCGGCGTAGGCGATCTCGCCCCGAGACTCGGCCACTGGCTTGCCCATCTCCAACGTCATCAGCAGGGCAAGGTCTTCTTGGCGCGCCGTCATCACCTCGTAGGCGCGGCGCAGGATCTCGCCACGTTCCCGGGGTGGGTACTGGGCCCACCCGGCCTGTGCGGCGACTGCGGCGTCCAACGCGGCCATCCCGTCCTCGACAGTGGCGTCGGCGACCGCGCGCAGTACCGCGCCGGTGGATGGGTCCTCCACATCAAAGGTCTTCCCGTCGCTGCTGGGTCGCCACTGGCCGTTGATGAACAGCTCGGTGGGTGCGGCGGCGGCGATGGCGTGCTCCCGGTCGCCGGAACTCATCGTCCCGCTTGTCACTGGGGTTTGATGTTGGCGTTGCGGCGGAAGACGTTGTCGGGGTCGTACTTGGCCTTGATCCGGGCCAGCCGCCCGTACTTGGTTGGGCCGTAAGACGCCCGCACCCGATCTTCGTCGTTGTCGGTCATGGAGTTCACGTAACCACCCGAGTCTCTGGCGAATGGTCGCAGCGCGCTCCACAGCGACCGGACCCAGGCCCGGTCGGCGCTCAGGACCTCGGGGGTGGCGCCGATGCCGGCGATGTTGATGACATAGCGCGGTGCCCGTCGCCCGCCGAAGGCCGTCTCGTCATCGCCAATCGCCGAATACGCTCCGTCCAGACGGAAAACCAGGCAGGAGCTCAGCGGCGAGCGCTTAGCGGGCATGTGATCCACGATCACCGAGATCACTTTGTCGGTGAGCTCGTCAAGGTAGATCACTTCTTGGTAGCCGAGGAGTCCCCAGGGAGCGGTTTCGTCCAGGGTTCGCTGCAGCGCGACATACGGGATGGGGGTGACGAGCTCGAACAGCGGCGGCAGCGCCGCACGAATCGGCGCAACAAGCTGGGCGTGTTCCTCGGCGGAGGAGAACCCGACCACGATGAGCAGGTAGCCGGGGGTGAAGTGGTACCGCGAAGGTACGAATGGCGCTGGCGGGGCGTTGAGCCCGATCGCGATCTGGGCACCGGCCTCGGCGGGTAAGTGGGGCACGACGTCGCGGGCCAGCCGCAGCGCCTGTTCGCCATGGTCCATCCCCCAGAAAAATAGTCCCAGGTGCACCTCCGGCCCGACCGGGTGCAGCTGGAACTCGAACGTCGTGACGACGCCAAAGTTGCCACCCCCGCCGCGGACCGCCCAGAACAGATCGGCGTGCTCGTCAGGCGAGGCATGCACGTAGCGGCCGTCAGCGAGCACCACATCGGCTGAGACCAGGTTGTCGATGGTCAATCCCGCCTTGTGGGTCAGCCATCCGATGCCGCCACCGAGTGTCAGGCCACCGACCCCCGTGTGGCTGATCACCCCGGCGGGCACGGCCAAGCCATGCACTTGGGTTGCCGCGTCCAGCTCCGCCACGGTGGTACCGCCGCCCACCAGTGCCAGCCGAGTGCTAGCACAGATCGAGACCTGGCGCATCGCGCTGAGATCAATCATCAGTCCGTCGTCGCAGACGCCGGCTCCGGAGAACGCATGACCCCCGCCCCGCACCGAGATCTCGAATTCTTGTTCCCGGGCGAAGGTGAGTGTCGCCGCGATGTCCGCTGGTGACACACAGCGGGCGATCGCTACCGGATGGCGATCGATGTCGTTGTTCCACTGGATGCGCACCGTGTCATAGTCGGCTTCCTCCGGTGTGATCACCTTACCGGCCAGCATCATGCGGAGTGCTTCCAGATGATGAGACGACACTTGTATCATGAAACGACTCCCAGGCCTCGGGTGAGCACTCGGAAACAGCCCATTCTCTACAGCATGACGGATCGCGTGCTTTTCCGACATCGAGCGCGGCGGGCAGCGATGAAGGGAGGGGTGGCCGCGTCTTGTCACCACCCCTCCCTGGCCAACGGCACCGCACACGGTCATCCAGCGGTACCGCCGCGACTCATCAGCTCCATTCGGCTCCGCCAGCACCGCCATTGGCGCTGCCGCCTGCGCCGCCGACGCCGTCACCGGCGCTGTTGAACTGGTCACCGAACAAGTTGGCGTTCACGAGGTTGATACCGAGGCCGCCTCGGCCGGTGCCGCCAGCGCCACCCTGGCCGCCGTTGCCGCCCCGGCCGGCGCCGTGCGCGCTGAACAGCGATAGCACGGTACGGGCCGGCAGCAGCTCGATGTGCTGCCCGTCGATCTCCGCAAAGCTCAGTACGTCAGACATCAAATCCTCCTAGGGAAGGTGACTCCGGTGGTATCCGGAGCAAAAAACCGGATCGGTGGCATTTCCGATTCGGCTTCTCATACCCTGCCCAGGCGTGCCGCCACGGGCAATCAGTAACCGCACGTAAATCCGCCCGGTCGGCTACGTAGCCGGGAGTTGCTTTTCGAATACGTAGTCGACGGTGACACCGACGTAGCTCCCGGACGACGGGTACGGCGATAGATCCCGCTGGGCGGACCGGCCGCCGGTGGTGGTTGCGGCACGTGTGCTCCCAGTACCGTCCTCGGGGCTAGAGTTGTCCACGAGGGTTGTCCAGTGGGGGTTGCTCAAGGACGATGTCTCCTCGAGCGCCAAGTGGAGGTGGTCTCCGTGACCCCGTCGACCGGCGATACCCTAGGCGAGGTACGCCAGGACGCCGCTGACATCGCATCGTCGATCCGGTCGCTGCTCGGCATCGAGTCGGCGACGGCCCAGTTGGATCCCGCTGGGCTGGGGCAGGCGCTGGGCAGGTTCGCGATGTCGGTCGCCGGGAACCCGGCGGTGTTCTCCCGGTCGGCGATGCGGTACGGCATGCGCAGCGCCCAGGCCGCGATGACTGCGGCGTTGCGTGGCATGGGGTTGGACCAGCAAGGCCCGGCCGAGCTGGCCGACGATCCGCGGTTCGCTGATCCGGCCTGGACCAGCAACCCGCTTTTCTACCTGGTACGCCAGCAACACATGCTGCTGGAGGGTTTCCTGCGTGATCTGCTGGCTGAGGCTGACCTGGATGAGGTCACCCGGCGCAAGGCTAATTTCGCGCTGCGGCAGGCGCTCGACGCCGCCGCGCCGACCAATTGGCTGATGACCAACCCGGTGGCGCTGAAGAAGGCGTTCGAGACCGGAGGCCTCAGCCTGGTGCGCGGGGCCAGCAACGCGCTGCGCGACCTGGCGACCAACAAGGGCATGCCCCGCCAGGTCACCCCGGGGCAGTTCCGTCCCGGTCATGAGCTGGCCGCCACACCGGGCAGCGTGGTGTTCCGCAACCGGCTGATCGAGCTGATCCAGTACGAGCCGCAGACCGCGACCGTGCACACGGTTCCGCTGCTATTCAGCCCGCCGTGGATCAACAAGTACTACATTATGGATCTTGCTCCCGGGAAGAGTCTGGTGGAGTGGGCCGTGCGACACGGACATACCTGCTTCATGATCAGCTACCGGAACCCGGACGAGACTCTGGCTGAGCTCACGATGAGCGATTACCTTCGGGAAGGGGCGCTGGCCGCGCTGGAGGTCGTCGAGGAGATCACCGGAGCCCAGCAGACCAACCTGGCCGGGCTGTGCCTTGGCGGCACCATGGCCGCGGCCATGCTCGCCTGGCTCGCGGCCCTCGGCGAGGACCGGGTCCACTCGCTGACCGTGCTGAACACCCTGCTCGACTTCACCTCGCCGGGCGAGCTCGGCGTGTTCACCGACGAAGCGACCGTCAGGCGGCTGGACCGCGTCATGAAACGCAAGGGCTACCTCCCTGCGGACAGCATGGCCACGACATTCAACCTGCTGCGAGCCAGGGATCTGGTGTGGAACTACGTGGTCAACGACTGGCTGCTGGGGGAGGAGCCGGCGCCGTTCGACATGCTGAGCTGGAACTCCGACTCCACCCGGATGCCTGCGGCCATGCAGACCGAATATCTACGGTCCTTGTACGTGGAGAACCGGCTGGCGAAAGGTGAGCTCGAACTGGCTGGGCAGCGGCTGGATCTCACCCGAATCAGCCAAGACAGCTACTTCGTGTCCGCTGAGCGGGACCATATCGCGCCATGGAAGGCGGTCTATGACGGCGCCCGGCTGCTCGGTGGCACCGTTCGGTTCATGCTGTCCAACTCCGGGCATATCGCCGGCGTGGTCAACCCGCCGAACCCGAAATCCAAGCACTGGGTTGGCTCGGCGGACACGTTGCCCGAGGACCCGCGGGTATGGCGCCAGCAGGCCACCGAGGTCGCCAAGTCGTGGTGGGAGGACTGGACGCCGTGGATCGCCGGGCGTGCCGGACGGCGGTGCAAGCCCCCCGCGATGGGCAGCATCATGCACCCGCCGCTGGAAGCCGCCCCGGGTAGTTACGTGCGTGGGAAGTGACGCGGTGAATGCGTAGGGGGTCCGCCCCTCGGTGCCAGGTGGGGGATGGTGGACGGGGTTTCCCGCTGTTCCACAGAACGTGTCGTTTCGGGTGGGATTAGCGAAGTCAGCCCGGTGGTGTGCGATACTGTCGGTGAGGCCGTCAGCGAGAACCAAGCCCGGTCTGCACCACCTGAACCACCCGCACGACGCTCCGCCAGGGTTTTCACAGTGCCGACCGGAGCGAGCACGGCGTCTTGGGCAGAGTTGCGGCCTGACGGTAAAGAAGCTCGCTGGAAACGGTGTAAGGCCTGGCTGGCCAGGCGGTCGTATCGCCACGAGAAGACTCCTGAACAATGGGAGCCAACGGTCGGCAGTGATGTCGATCTCGATCGGACGTGCGCACGAAACGACACATTCGATGGAACGGAATGATGTGAGCCATGGTGCGTGCAGGTGACGGCGGCGAGGTGCCCAACCTCTGGCAAGCTCAGCTAGGAGCGTTCATCCGGGCTCAGCGGCAGCTGGCCGACCTGTCGCTGCGCGAGATGGCGGCCCTGACCCGAATCTCCAACGCCTACCTCAGCCAGGTCGAGCGCGGCCTGCATCAGCCGTCGCTCACCGTGCTGCGGGCCATCGCTGATGGGCTGGGACTGACCACCGAACAGTTGCTGGCCAAGGCGGGGTGGACGCAGGCGGGGTCCGACGACGGCCCTGGCGGAATTCCCTCTGGCGGCGTTGCGCCCCACGCCCCCGCTCACGCCCCGGCCGACCCCCCGGTCGGCACCGAGGAGAGCATCCGTGGCGATCCGCTGCTCACCGAGGCCCAGCGCGAAGCGCTGCTAGGGGTGTACCGCAGCTTCATTGAGGGTAAGAGCGGGTGATGGCGCGGTAGCTGACCCCTGGATTGCTTGACATACTTATCGAATCTGCGTACTTTGGTGATCGGATCTCATGCCGTTTTGAGGAGATGACGATGATCACGTCGCACGAGACCGACTACGACACCGACCGCTACAGCCAGGGAGCCTTCCCCTACCCCCTGGAGACCTGGGGTGACTGGATGCAGAAGTTCGGCGACCCGGAGCCATATCTGTACGCCAGGCAGCACCGCGCCGAGGAAGTCGTCGAGCATTACTTCCACGTTCTCGCGCGGATATTGGCCATCCAGCGGGAAGTCGCCCTGAGCGTGGTGCATGGTTACCCGTGGATCCCCACCAAACCTCGTCCTCGTCCTACTCCGTATGAGACCGCCGAGGGCGTGCGGAGTGCCGCTGCGGCCCCGAAGCGGGACATGCACGATGGCGCCAAGGAACCGGCCGTGAAGAAGATCTGACCCACTGAACCTGGGTAACCAGTCTCACTTAGCCCCGGCGTCGCGCGACGCCGGGGCTCGCGGGTATGACGCGGCCATTCGGGGGACCCGCTGTCCGCAAACCTCCCGCGCCCTCGCCAGGTGCTGTCACCAGCTCCTACGATGACCTGAGAGCGGTGATCAGCCGAATGGTCCATCGATCGGTGTGAACCCGCTGGAGGAGGGTCGATGTCGGCTATCGGGCTGCTGAGTGGGTCCGCCGACCGGGCGCAACGGCTTTCTGAGCTGCTGAAGGATGCGGGCGCCGACGCTGTGATCATCACCGACCCCTCGGCGCTGCCGGGCGAGCCGGGCGGCGACGGCCTTGACTTCTACATCCAGCTGCCGGTCACCATCCACCCCGATGGCCACACCGCCGTCGCGCGCGTCGGCTCGTTCCTGTCGGCGGGCCTGCTGGCCCGTTTCAGCGCGGTCGACCGAGTGCTCCCGGTGCTGGCGCCCGGAGCGACCGTGGTGCTGGTGTCGGGCAACACTCCGGACGAGCTGTCGCTGCCCGATGACCAGCCATCCCGCCTGGCGTTGCTCCATCTCCTGGCGCATGCCACCCGGGCTGAGCTCGCCACCAGACATGTCGAGGTCAAGGTGGTCAGCAGTCAGCGCAGCGACCAGGAGATCGTGCACTACGCGCTGGGTGGCGACGACGGGACGCACCCCCACCGGAACCCGAGAGAACGGGCCAGCGTGGCCACCGCCTACCAGGACTGGCGTACCGAAGTCATGGGCCTGGTCGGCATCGACATCTGATGGCCGTTCCCCCAGACGGGAAGCCGCGTGGCCAGCAGTAGCCTGGCGATGACCCTATCGATGTGCGCAGCTAGGCGAGGAGGTCGTTGGTGAGTTTGATGTTGAGCCAGGATGCGTCGGCGGACGCTTTGCTCGAGCGGGACCCGCTGGCGTTGCTCCTGGCCATGCTTCTCGATCAGCAAGTGCCGATGGAACGGGCCTTCGCCGCGCCCTATGAACTGCAGCAGCGTCTGGGGCACGACCTTGATGTTCATGAGTTGGCCGACTATGACCCCGAGGCGTTGGCGGACCTGTTCGCGCAGCAGCCCGCGTTGCACCGGTATCCCAAGTCGATGGCGTGCCGGGTGCAGGACATTTGTCGGGCCCTGGTCGAGCGCTACGACGGCGATGTGACGCAGCTGTGGCGGGGCGTCTCAGACGCCCACGAGCTGCTCGACCGCCTGGTCGCGCTGCCGGGTTACGGGACGCAGAAGGCGCAGATCTTCGTGGCGCTTCTTGGTAAACAGCGTAACGTGAGACCTGACGGCTGGCGTGAGGTGGCCGGCCCCTACGGCGACGAAGGTGTATACCGGTCAGTCGCTGACGTGACCGACGCCGACTCGCTGGCCAAGGTTCGGGAGCACAAGCAACAGGTGAAAGCGGCCGCAAAACCAAAGACTGTGGTAGGAGGTCGGGAGTATCGCATCGGGACGTGAAGGCGCGCGGGATCCACATGAGCACGGCCGCCGACGAGGTGATGCCGCTGTTCTCATCACTGCGGCGGAACCATCCTACGCCGAGCAGTACGCCACACGTCGACGAAAATACGCGATCCTGATGTCAGCCCGCATCCCATGCCTCGCCCTGGCTGGCGTCTTCTATCAGACCTGGTGGCTTGCGCTGACTTTTGTCGCGCTCTCGGTGCCACTTCCGTGGATGGCGGTGCTCATTGCCAATGACCGTGCCCCCCGCAAGGCCGAGCACGTGAACAGGCTGGGGCGGGGCCTGCCGGAGCATGACTTCCGGGGCCGTGAGCTGGAGGGTGGCGACCACCCGATCGTCGAGGGCTAATCGCGTTACCGGGCTAGGCGCTCTTTCACTCGAAATATTGCGAATAACACTCGTCTGGTTGATAACGCTGGGGTAGCGGGTCATGCCGTGCCCCGGCGTCCGCCAGTAATGGGCTACGACCCGGTTTGATCAGGCGCGCGTTGGATGGCGAGCACGTCGGCACGATTATCTCGGCGGACCTGAGCCGCCCCGCCAGCAACCGTGGAGAACACCATGACCAGCACCCTCTCGCATCCTGAACCCTCCTTCGCGGTCAAGGACGTGCCTTCGGCATTGATGCGCCAGACCTTGCTCGACCGCGAGCTCCTCCGGCCGGTCGATCGCCCGGTGATCCCACTGTTGCCGTGGCTGAACGTCGTCGTGATCGGCGGGCGTTCGATCATGGATAAGGGGCCCGACGCGGTCCTGCCGGTCGTGGCGGAGCTGCGTGCGGCGTTGCCGGAGCATCGGCTACTGATCCTTACCGGGCCGGGCATCCGCGCCCGTCACGTACTCGGGGTCGGGCTCGACCTCGGTCTGCCCACGGGGGTGCTGGCCGAGCAGGGTGTGTCCTATCTCCCGCACGCGGCGATCGCCCACCAACTCGCCGTGCACCTGGCGGCCAGCCGGGCAGCGGTGTCCAACGGCTACCCACCCTATGGTCTCTATGAGTTCCCTCCCGAGGTGGGCAAGATCCCACCGCACCGCACGGACACCGGCGCGTTCCTGCTCGCTGATGCCTACGGCGCCGCCCGGCTCGTCTACGTCAAAGACGTCGAGGGCGTGTTCACCAGCGACCCCGCGGCAACCAACACCAGCCCACCCGAGCTCATCCGCGCAGCGAGCGCCGCCGAGCTGGTAGCCCGCAACCTCGACACCCTGCCCATCGACGCGCTGGTCCTCCACCTCATGGCACATGCCAAACACCAGAAGCGGATCCAGATCATCAACGGACTCACCCCCGGCAACATCATCAAGGCGCTGCGGGGAGAGCACGTGGGTACGGTTATCCACGCCGGCTGACACTGCGGCATCATGGAGGACGTGAGCACGCTGACCCAGATACTGCCCGATGTCGACACTCGTCCCGAGGGGACCGACGGCACGGGCAACGACACGCCCAAGATGTTTCACTACGTGCGCAAGGACAAGATCGCCGAAAGCGCGGTGATGGGCTCGCGGGTGGTGGCCCTGTGCGGCGAGGTGTTCCCGGTGACTCGCGCGCCCAAGCCGGGTTCCCCGGTCTGCCCGGAGTGCAAGGAGATCTACGAGTCCCTGCCCAAGGGCGGTGATGCCGGCTGAATCGCGTCACGCGGCTGTGGAGGAGTTCGGGTGATCAGCACGATCGAGGTTGCCGACCAGGGCGTTGCGCTGGCTTATACGTTCGAGGACCTGATGCGCTACCACGGTCCGGGTTCCCCCGGAGGCGTGGCCCACGCGGTGAAGGTGATGGAACGGGTGTTGCCGCTCCTGGAGCCGGGTGGCTTGCCGGAGCGCCGTGAGATCGAGGTGGAGACGGCTTTTGGCGGCCCGGGTGCCCGCGACGCGTTCGAAATGGTCACCCGTGCGGTGACGGAGGGCCGGTATGCCGTCGGCGACGCATTGGCGTGTCCCGAACTGGGCCCGACGCGCGAGCGTTTCGTTTTCCGGCTCAGCTACCGAGGGCGCGGCGTGACGGTGGTTCTTCGCGAGGGATACGTGAGGGAGGAGTTCATCACGTTGGCTCGTACCCAGGAGCGGACCGAGCAGCAGGAGAGCCGCCTGACTGTCCTGAAGCGCGAGCTGGCTGAGCTGTTGCTGGCCACCCCCGCGACCGAGGTGTACGACGTGGATACTAATACCGCGTCACGGTCGAGGTCCTGAGCGTGCTCAGGGTGAGGTTGGCGACCTCTTGCATGCCGAGGGCGTTGGGGTGATCGGGGTAGGCGGGGCTGGTCGGGGTGGGGCCCTCCACCCACTTCACCTGGGGTGTCTCGCAGGCGTCGTGACCCAGTGAACCGGCGTAGGAGTCGACGAACACCGCGCCGTGGTGGACGGCCTGGCCGGCCAGCATGGCGGTGAGCTGCCGCTGCACCCCGTCCACGTAGGGCACGTCACCGAGGGCGATCGGGAAGACCGGATAGCACCCGAGAGCCGGTGGCAGCAGCCGCGGGTAGCCCACCAGCAGCACCGTCGCGCGCGGGGAGCGCGCCCGGATGCCGTCCAGCACTCGGGCGACCTGGGGCGCGGCGGCGGCGATGAGCTGCGCGTAGCGGTCGGTGCCGCCAGCGGTGGCCTGTCGCTCGCACGGATCGCCGAACGGGTCGGTGGTACCGAGCCGGGCGCAGGTCACCCAGAAGTCGCCCATGGTGATGTCATTGCCACCGATGGTCAGTGTCACCAGGTCGGTGTCGGGGCGCAGCGCGTCGAACTGTGGCGGGTTGAGGCCCAGCCGCACCGGCTGGGGAGCCATCATGTCGCCGGTCCTCGCGCCGCCGCAGCTCACGTCGGTGTAGTCGCGGATGCGCAGCGCCGCCGCGAGGCGCGCCGGGTAGTTGCGGGTGGAGCGCAGGCAGCCGACCGGATCGGCTCGCTGCTCGGGGATCCACGGACCCGACGCGTAGGAGTCACCGAGCGCAACGTAATGTCTCGGCGAACCCACGGGCGTGGCGGCTGCGGTGGCGGGGACCCCGAGCAGCACCAGCACGGTGACTGCAGCAGCGATGACGACACGGCGATACATAGGCAAGTGGCCTCCAGCAGCTGATCTTACTGTCGGTGGTGGCCGAGCAGTATCGCTCGGGAGATGTTCATCTTCTTAGCCCCGAGACCATCCGCCGTAGTGCCGCGCGGTCGGGCTTTTGGCTGCCAGTTGTCGGTAGTTCGTCAAGTATCAGCACGACATTTGGTTGGTACAAGCCACCACGTTGCTCACGTACCCAGCGAGCCACGTCGTTCTCCGACAGGTGACCTGTCGGGGTTGGCACAACCGCGACGCACAAACGTTCGTCGTTGTCCGCCTCAGTGGCGCCGAACACCATAGCGGCTTGGATACAGGGATGTCGGAGCAGCACGTTTTCGATGTCGGACGGGTAAACGTGGCCACCGGCGATGATGATAACATCTTTGCTTCGCCCGACGATGCTTAGATAGCCGTTGATGTCGAGAAAACCGAGATCGCCGGTGTGGAACCAGCCGTCGTGAAGCACCTTCGCGGTCTCTTCTGGCTGCTTGTAGTATCCGGTTATCAAGTCCGGCCCTCGAACCCAGATCTCACCGGTGACGCCCGTGTCGACGAGTTCACCGCTGGGGTCGCGGATGGTCACCTCGACATCGGGTATCGGCCGCCCCACTGTCGTCAGCAACTCCGGACGGAGGTGTTCCTCCGCGGTCAGCCGGGTAACCAGGCCGACTTCGCTCGCCCCATAGGCCTGCGTGACAATCGGACCGAAGCGTTCGACCGCCTGAGCGACCCGATACGGCGTGCTGGCCCAGCCGCCGAGGATGAGTAACCGCAGGCTGGAGGTGTCGGTGGATTTCAGCGCGGGGTGGTCCAAGAGTTGGTGGAGCAGGTTGGGTAGCAGCCAGATTAAGGTGACGTGCTGACTCTCGATCGCCGCGAGCACCTCGCCAGCGTCGAACCTCTCGTGCAGCACAACGACACCGCCAGCGGCCAACACTATATCGGCCAGCACCCCGCCCACATGCCCAATGGGCGTGCACAACAGTTGCGTAGTGTCCTCCCCTGTCGTGAGCGTTGCCGTGGGAACTCGGAAGTCGCACGGAATGCCCTTGGGGATTCCGGTGCTGCCGCCGGTGAATCGGATCGAAGCCAGGTCCGCTGTCCGGGCCTCGATCCGGATCGGCTCGGCGGGTTCGGCTTCAGCTAGTGTCGAGATGTTGACGCCGCAGTGAAACTCACCAAGCGTCAGTGCGGCCACATCGGGTACTTCGTCGAGGATAGCCAGCGCCTGATCAGCGTAGCGGTCAGGGGCGAAAGCCAGTGCTGAAGCGTTGGTTTTACGCACGATGTCAGCCAGCGTGGAGGTGGCCAGGCCGTCGTAGAGCACACTGGCACAGCACCCGAGCACATTAGCCGCGTAGCGCAATACGATGGTGTCCGCGTGGTTCCCCGTCAAAAGTGTGACTACGTCACCACGTCCAAGCCCCTGCGCCCGAAGGGCTCGTGCCATGCGGTAGACTCGATCGATGAGCTCCCCGTATGTCCACTCGCCTCGTGGGTGTCTCATCGCCACCCGTTTGGGGTGTCGCGTGCAAGCTGCGAACAAGACACCGATTGACGTCGTCTCGTCACTCATATCTTTTATCATAATGGGTTGAGATAGAACCGGTGCCGGGAGAATCGGTGCCCGGCCGGCCAGCGTTAGCGGCGAACAGCACCACGCGCGTTCGCCGATCGGGGTCTGGCAAGTTCCACGCGTGCGCGATATCGCTGGCCGTGACGGCCTCGATGCTATTGTCGAAGCCCGCCTCACGAAGCGCGGTCACAATGTCGCCGCGGGTCCCTGTGTCGCGCTCGAAGCTCCGCCCACCCGTGGACCGTGTGAACGCCGACTCAAGCACGCGCCCGACGATGCCCAGCTCGGGTTCCTCGCTGCTCGGCGTCAGATCGAACACGAACCGCAGCTCTCCGGTAATAGCCGCGAGCTGTCTGACCTTCGTGAACAGGCGCTGGCGAGCGTCGGCGGCCAGATACATCATCAGGCCTTCCGCGATGACGAACACCGGCTCGCCGCGTTGCGCGAACGCTTCGAGCGCCACGGTCTCGACGTCGCCCTCGACGAGGCGCAACCCCGGCCGCGCGAGTACCGCGCGACCCTCGTCAGTGCGCTGGAGGAGCTCGCGCTTGCGCTCGACGACGCGCGGCAAGTCCAGCTCGGTGTAGTGCACGCGCGGGTCGCTGGTGGTGGCGGCGCCTCGCCGAGAAAACCCCGCCGCTAGCTCGATGACGTGCCGATAGCCCGACTCACGCAACAGGTGATCGATCATCGTGTGACGATGGAGCAGCGAATGGCACAGCGGCGATAGCTTGCGATTGAACATCCTCGCCGCCGCGAGCGTGGCGTTGGTCGCGTCGAACACGCGCTTGGCATCCGCGCTCGCGAATAGATGCGCGTGCGACAGCCCGCCCCACGCCCACACCTGCGAGGTATAGAGCGCTGTCACCGATAGATCGCCTGGCTTGGCCGTCACGGTCACTGTCAGCCGTCCTTACGGGCCAGCACCCGGTAGGCGTTGCCGGTGCTGCGGGTGCGGTGTATCACCTGGTCGATCAGCTTGTCGAGGAGGTACGCGCCCACCAGCAACGGCCGGCCCACGGCCCACGCCGTGGTGTGCCGCCTCTGCCGCCAGCGCGCGGGCTCGGCGGCCAGCCACGGCAGGCTCGGGTTGGGCGCGCAGATGTTGAGCAACAGGATCAGGCCCATCGTCAGGTCGCCGCCTACGTTGGCTTCCCCGCGCTGGACCGTCACCGGCGAGAACCCCCGGTCGGTCAGGGCGGCCAGGAGGTTGTTCAGCGGGATCATGTGCTGGTGCTGAGGCTGGAACCAGGCGTTCCAGAACCGCCCGAAGACCCGGCTGAGGCGGAAGTCCGGATCGGGCAGTTCGATGAGCAGGTAGCCGCCCGGCAGGAGAACCTTGGCGGCGGTGTCCAGCTCATCGAACGGCTCCCGGGTGTGCTCCAGGTAATGGTGCATGCTGACCACGTCGTACCGATCGGCCAGCTCACCGGCGAGGGCGATGAACTCGCCCCGGTAGCTGCGATCCACCCAGCCGCGGCGGCGCCCCTCCTCGACACTGGCGCCCTGGTCCAGCCCGTCGAAGACGGTGTTCGGCCAGATTTCCCGCGCGGTATGGCAGAAGTTGCCATACCCGGCACCGACGTCTAGCCACGCCTTGGGCGTGGTGAACGGCTCGAGCATCTCGGCCCGCCCACGGTAGGACCGCCCAGCGGAAGTGGAAATGGCATACCGCTCCCACATCTGCTCGCCGAGACCGTCGTAGAAGTCGCGGTAGTAGAAGTCCAACCCGGCCGGGGTGAGCCGGGGGTTTTGAAAGATATGCCGGCAGGTGCCGCATTGCTCCAGGGTGAACCGACCCGGCTTTCGCTGGAGGAGGTCCGATGTCCGCAGCTGGACCGACAGGTCGGTGGAGCTGCACCAGGGACAGGTGTTCCGGCGGGGTTCGAGGAACCGCTCGACGCCAGTGGCCAGCTCCGCCTGGTAGTACGGGCGGGCGGCCTCATAAGGATCGGTCATGTCAGTTTCTCCAGATGGTCGGCTGCGGCGGCAGCACCGCCTGCAGTGATGAACGAGGTCTGTACGCGCCGCGCCGCAGCCCGATAGGACGGGTCGTCGAGCACGGTGGTGATGGCATTGCGCAGCTCCGTGGCGCTGACCCGGCCGAAGTGCACCCGGATGCCGGCGCCGGCGTTGACGACCTGTCCCGCGATCACCGGCTGGTCGTCGCGAATCGGGGCCACCACGAGCGGTACACCATGCGCGAGGGTTTCGCACACCGTGTTGTGCCCGCCGTGGCACACCACCGTGTCCAGGTGCGGGAGCAGGTCGAGCTGGGGAACGAACTCGCGGACCAGCACGTGGTCTGGCGGCGTGTCGACCAGGTCGGGCGGGGCGACGAGGATCGCCTGCAGCCGATCGGCGAGCGGTGCCACCGCTTGCACCGCAGTGGCGAAGAATCGCCGGCCGGCCGCGGGGTTGACGGTGCCCAGTGAGACAAATACGTGTCGGCGGACGGAGTCCAGCCAGTCCCAGGGGAACTCGGTTCTGCCCGATCGGATACCGATCGCCGGACCCACGAACACCCAGTGGCCGGGAAAATCACCGATCGGCCCGACCAGCGTGGGTGTGCTGAACGCGAGCACCAGCTGGTCGGAAAACCGCAGATCGATGGGGTCTGACACGTCCACATCACGTTGCAGGTCGGCCAGGCACTGCCGTGCCCACCCGCCCAGTTGCGGCATGATGGAGAACTGGTCGGTCAGCTCCGCCGACGTGGTCGCTGAGGTCGCCCACGGTAGGCCGCGCCCGCGAGCGACGAGCGCGCCGGCCAAGGCCTGCTGGTCGGCCACCAGCACGTCCGGGCGGAAGTCGTCCACCGCGGCCGCGACGCCAGGCACCATCGAGACCGCCAGCGGGATCAGGAAATCGGCCCACAGGAAACGGAACGCCGCCGCGCCGCGCAGGCCCAGCGATCGGCGGCTGAGCTGAGCCAGCGTCTCGCCGCCGAAGTCTGCCGCGACTCCGAGCAGCCTCGTCCCGGGCGGCAGCAGCGGACTGATGGTGGCGGCGTGCCCGGCCCAGGCGACCTGGTGGCCGCGGTCGGCCAGTTCTCGGCCGACCGCAACTGTGGGCAGGGTGTGTCCGACCAGCGGCGGCACCACGAACAGGAACCGGCTCACGGGAAACCCACCGGGGCCCGGGTGGCGAACCACTCCAGAACGATGGTGCGTAACACTCGCGTGGCATGCGACAGCACCCAATGGCCGAGGCCCGGCAAGATAGTGAGCGTGTATCGAGATAGCAGACCGTCGAGTAGGTGTGCGTGCTGAATGATATCGGAGTGCTCACCGTATACGGCGCGTACCGGGCAGGTGAGCATCCGCAGCTCCCGTTCCGCAAGGGGTGCGGTAGCCAGTAGATCGGTCATCAGCGTGGTGTGGTTGATGAGATCTTTTCCGTGTGCGACCAGCCGGGCATGCTTGCGTTTTTCCACGTCGCCCTCGGCGAGATCCACCCCGATCTTCCAGACCATGGCGGCCATTTGCTCGCCCCACCCTGGGACGGGGACGTGGGCCTCGATCAGCAGCATGCTGGCCACCTTCTCGGGATATGTCACCGCGAAGCTGAGCGCGATCGCGCCACCGAAGCTGTGGCCGACTAGGTGCACCGGACCGTCGATGTTCAGGGTGTCGAGGATCGCAGCGAGATCGGTGACTGCGTCGTGAACCCGGTAGCCGGTACGTGGGCGCTCGGATAGGCCATGGCCGCGCAGGTCGTACAGGATCACGTCGGCACCGGTGTGGGCCACTGGGTTGGCCAGTGTGTAATAGAAGCTGGACAGGTTGTCCAAACCCAGCCCATGGATGAACACGACCGGGTACGCCGGGTGCGCGCTCGCCGGACGGCGGGCGGCCAACCGCTGAACGTGAAACCGAACGCCGCCTGCGATGATCTCAGCCATCGATCGCGTCCGCGAGAGTCGAACAGCTCGCGATGTAGCTGACCAGCTCGCCGACCGTCATCTCGATGATCTCGTCGAGTTCCTTGGTCGCGAGGAAGCCCACGAAGTCGACCCGGTCGCCGTACCGTTCGGTGAGCATCACGGCGAGCTTGACGAATTCGATGCTCTCCAGCTCGAGATCCGCGTCGAATGAGGTGTCCATGCCGATGTCGAGGCTCAGGGCGTATTCCACGCCGATGATCTCGGTCAGCATCACGCGAACCTCGGCCAGGATCTGCTGATCAGGTGTCATGAGGTTGCCCCCTCCTGTGTGCGCTGTCTGTGTTCGAGCGCGCGGCCTGGTCCCTCCGGCGAAGTCCAGGCCACCGCGTACGGCTCGGGCTCGGTGCTCACCTCGGTCTGCGTCCAGCTGCTGGGCGCCCCCTCGCCGGTCGTGACCAACAGCCGGTCCCCCTCGACCCGCTGGATCGCAAACCGGTGCGGGCGCCCGCCCAGCCCGGTGCCCGCGGCCTTGGCAACGGCCTCCTTGGCGGCCCAGAACCGGGTCACCCAGCCTGGCCGGCTCGGACCCGAGGGGCACAGAGCGTCGAGCAAGTCGCGTTCGGCGTCGGTGAGGATCGCCGCCACGGTGCGGTCATCCCGGTCCACGATCCGCTCGATGTCGATGCCCACGCCGGGCCGGGTTCCGGGATGGCCGACCAGCGCCGCGGCCAACGAGCCGGTGTGCGCCAGGGACACCTCCGGCGCTTCCTCGAACGGTCCCGCCACCCGCGGCCGTCCCGAGGCGTCGTTGCTGACCGTGACCTCGATCGGGAACACCGGGCCAGCACCCGCGTCCCACAGCCACTGCCGGACCGCGTCCTTGACCGCGATCCGGCCCAGCAGCCACTGTCGCGCCGCCCGTGGGGTGCGCCGCTGGTAGTCGGCACGTTCGGCAGCGCTCAGATAACAACGCATGATCAGCTCTTGGGTCGCCGGGTCTGGCCACCGATCCTGGACCAGGTGCCAGCCGCCAGCTTGACGCTGCGCGATCACGTTGCGTTCGGGGAAGAAGAAGACCGGCCAGGTCACCTCGTCGGTATTGAACCGGCGGTCCGTCCACTGGTCGATGCGGGCCCACAGTTGGCCGTCCGCGCGCCGTAGCTCTAGGTCAGCGACAACTTCGGTCGCAGAGACCGATCCGATCTGGACCACGCATCGCACGCGCTCGCCGGGTCTGGGCGGCGGGCCATAATAGCACACCTGGTTAATCCCGGCCGGGAACGCGAGCCGATCCCGCGCGGTCCGTATCATGATCCAGAAGCCGAGCAGCTGCCCGGCATTGTCCAGCAGCGCCCCGGGTGCGGGCGGGACGATCAGCTCACCGACGATCCCGTCATCGGCAACGGAGCCGATCTCGGCGACACCCTGGAAGGCCGGGCCGTGGAACATCCACCGGTCTTGGTACAGCCCCCGCGCGGTGACGTCGCAGGGCCGGCTCCCGGTGAGCGCCGCAGAGGGCAGCTGCGGCGACGCCGGGTAGTCGTCCGCGAGCAGCACTGTGCCGCGCGCGTAGCCGTCGAGTACCACGGTCACGTTGCCATCCGGGTGCAGTGTTGCGCTGGTCGTGACGGCGATCGGCGGGGCGACCGCGAGCCAGCGCAGCGCCCGGACGTCGCTGATCCCGACAACGGTGCGGCCAGGGTTCAGGGCCCGGGCGGCGTCGGCCATCAGCTCGAGCACTGTGGTCAACGGCACCACCGGGTACCGGTCAGCCGGTTCGGGCCAGCCGTCCGGCTGCCGGTAGAAGCAGTGATCGGCGAGGTAGGGCATGGTCGCTAGAGAGAGGGTTCGCGTCGTGCTGGCCTGTCTGGGGGTGGTCTGTGCCC
>JBOHFY010000034.1:0-7457 GCA_050699895.1 Pseudonocardiaceae bacterium | reverse complement strand
GCCACTCCGCTGCTACTAGCGACTAAGCGTCGCTAGGCCGGGTCGTCCGTCTTCCCTGGCGGGGCCAGCAGGCTGCCAGTTCGGGGCCGACTGCACGGCGCGTGAACAAACCCCTCTTCCTGGTGATCATCGGACCACGTCAGCGTCATAATTATTACTTTGAGCAGTTAAAAGGCGCAACTTTTTCACTCTTTTGGCGGTGTAACAGTCACTAAAGTGATGGTGAATGGACACTGTAAGTATGCGAGCTGGTCCTCGCTCACCTCCGCAGGGAGTGGTTGCTCGTCTTACGGCCCGGAGGGTTCGACGGTGATGTTCCTTGCGGTGGCACGCGGCACCCTTCCAGCGGATCACGTTCGTCGGAGAGGTAGCGCCACTGGAGGACGTGGCTGACAACCTGCGGGTGCCCGATGCGGGGGCGGTGGTGGTCCGCAAGCGGGTGCTGTTCCTGGACGATGAGCCCGTCGAGCTGGCCGAGTCGTACTACCCGACCGAGCTCGTCCGGGGTAGCCGCATCATGGAGATGGGCAGGATCCCCCGTCTCAGTGGTGCAGGGCCTCGGCGCGGTCGGCGAGCTGGCTGATCGCCGCGACCAGCGTCGGCCAGATCTCGCGCGGCAGATCGTGTCCCATGTCGGGCAGCACGAGCAGGTCGGCGTCGGGCAGCGCCGCGGCGGTGGCCTGGCCACCGGGCAGCCGGATCAGCGGGTCGGCGTCGCCGTGCACCACCAGGGCGGGCGCCGTGACGCGGGTTAACGCCGCGGTGCGATCACCGGAGGCGTAGATCGCCAGCAGCTGGCGGTACCTGCCGGCCGGGTCGAAACAGCGGTCGTAGGACTGCCCGGCTATCTCACGGACCCAGTCCTCGTCCATCGGGTAACCAGGTGAGCCGGTCATCTTCCTGATGGCTGCGGTGTGTTCCACCACCTCCGCGCGGCTTGTCGGCGGCGGGGCGACAAAGGCGGCCCGGACCGCTTCGGTGGCTGATCCGATGCCGACCCAGGGCGTGGACATGATGGAGGTGAGGCTGCGGACCCGATGGGGGTGCGTGATGGCCATCGTCTGCGCGATCATTCCGCCGAACGAGGCGCCGATCACATGCGCCCGGTCCAGTCCGAGCGCGTCGAGCAGCCCAACCGCGTCGTCGGCCATGTCCTCGAGTCGGTAGGACGCCGAGGAGGCGTCGCCGCCCATCGCCGCACCCAGGTTTGGCGGTGGCGCGCCGTGCAGGTGGGTGGACAGCCCCGCATCGCGGTTGTCGAAGCGCACCACGAAGAAGTCCTCGGCGGCCAGCGCCGCGCACAGCTCGGGATGCCAGGCGAGCATCTGGACGCCCAGACCCATCACGAGCAGCAGCGGGCGACCGCTCGGTGCGCCGAACGTCTCGTAGGCGATCTCGATACCGTTGCTGGCGACCGTAGTGGGCTGCATCCCTCGATTCTCCCAGAATCCGACACCGGCAGCACGGATTCCGGTGTCGGGAAGGTGTGACTGTAGAGAGATGTCGAAGCAGCGAGGAGTGTCCGTGGCGGCCGAGCCGGTGGCGTTCTGCTGCTCGCCGGTGACCCACCGGCCCTTGTCCGCCGAGGAGGCCGTCGAATTGGCCCGGGTGTTCAAGGCGGCGGGTGATCCGGTGCGGCTGGGGTTGCTGAGCCTGATCGCCGCGCACGCCGGTGGGGAGGCCTGCGTGTGTGACCTGACCGGGGCGTTTGACCTGTCGGGTCCGACGATTTCGCATCACCTGACGGTGCTGCGGGAGGCCGGGCTGATCGAGGGTGAGCGGCGCGCCACGTGGATCTACTACCGGGTCCGCCCGCGCGTGCTGCGCCGGCTCTCCGGCGTGCTGGTCCCGGACCCGGCGGGGGGGTCAGCGTGACGGCCACGGTGGGCGGGCCCTCGGCGGGCGTCGTGGGCCGGTTGTCCACGCTGGACCGGTTCCTGCCGGTGTGGATCCTGGCCGCGATGGCGGTGGGCCTGGGCGCCGGCCGGTTGGTCCCGGGTCTGGGTGCGGCCCTGGATTCGGTGCGGGTCGCCGGGATCTCGTTGCCGATCGCGGTCGGGCTGCTGGCGATGATGTACCCGGTGCTGGCCAAGGTCCGCTACGACCGCCTCGACACCGTGACCTCCGACCGGCGGCTGCTCGTGCCCTCGCTGCTGCTCAACTGGATCATCGGTCCGGCGCTGATGTTCACCCTGGCCTGGGCATTGCTGCCCGACCTGCCCGCCTACCGCACCGGGCTAATCATCGTCGGGCTGGCCCGCTGCATCGCCATGGTCATCATCTGGAACGACCTAGCCGGCGGGGACCGGGAAGCCGCCGCGGTGCTGGTCGCGCTGAACTCGATCTTCCAGGTGCTCGCCTTCGCCGGGCTTGGCTGGTTCTACCTGGTCGCCCTACCCGGCTGGCTCGGCCTGGACACCGCCGCGCTGCGGGTGTCCACCTGGGTGATCGCCCGCTCGGTGCTGGTGTTCCTCGGCATCCCACTGCTGGCCGGCTACCTCACCCGCCGCCTCGGCGAACGGGCCAAGGGCCGGGACTGGTACGAGATCCGCTTCCTGCCCAGGGTGGGGCCTGTGGCGCTCTACGGGCTGCTGTTCACCATCGTGATCCTCTTCGCTCTCCAAGGTGGGGCGATCACCAGCCGCCCAGGGGACGTCGCTCGGATCGCCCTGCCCCTGCTGGCCTACTTCGCGATCATGTGGGCTGGGTCGCTCCTGCTCGGTCGCGCGGTGGGGCTGGGTTATGAACGGGCCACTACCCTGGCCTTCACCGCCGCCGGCAACAACGTCGAACTCGCGATCGCGGTGGCCATCGCCACCTTCGGCGTGACCAGCGGCCAAGCCCTCGCCGGCGTGGTCGGCCCGCTGGTCGAGGTGCCCGTCCTCGTCGCGCTGGTCTACGTCTCCCTCGCCGCGCGACCCCGACTGTTCGTAGGCGAGCGATTCGCTTTACTCGCGACCGGCCCACCACCGCCGCTCAATCCCGAGGAGCCATCGTGACCGGTGCTGTTCGCCCGCGTGCACAACGCCGGGCGCTCCCGGATGGCCGCTGCCCCACTCGACCATCACGCCAACGGCCAAGTGCACGTCCGCTCCGCGACGAGATCGACCGCCGGATCCAGACGCTGCCGGAGCAACTGATGCCGGTGACCTGACATCCGATGACTGTGCTTAAGACAAAGGCGCAGGCCGACAGAAGATATTCGCTGAATTGGGCCTCTAGAATGGAGCGGGTGACGGGAATCGGACCCGCGTCTAGAGCTTGGGAAGCTCTCATTCTACCATTGAACTACACCCGCAGCACGTCAGAGCCTAGCATGGGCACGGGGCACGGCGAAGGAGGCTCCGGGGTACGCCGGGTCGCCGGCTAGGGTACCGGCGTGCTGCTGTCCGATCGGGACCTGCGGGCCGAGATCGACGTCGGGCGCCTGGGCGTCGAGCCGTTCGACGAGAAGCTGCTCCAGCCCTCCAGCATCGACGTGCGACTGGACCGCTTCTTCCGGGTCTTCGTCAACACCAAGTACACCCACATCGACCCCTCGCTGCAGCAGGACGAGCTGACGTCCCTGGTGGAGCCGGAGGGGGATGAGCCCTTCGTGCTCCATCCTGGCGAGTTCGTGCTCGGCTCGACGTTTGAGCAGATCACGTTGCCTGATGATCTTGCTGGGCGGCTCGAGGGAAAATCCAGTATGGGGCGGCTCGGGTTGCTCACCCACTCCACAGCGGGTTTCATCGACCCCGGTTTCACGGGCCACATCACCCTGGAGCTATCCAATGTGGCCAACTTGCCGATCACGCTGTGGCCGGGGATGAAGATCGGGCAGCTGTGCCTGTTCCGGCTCTCCAGCCCCGCCGAGCACCCGTACGGCAGCGCCGCCGCAGGCTCCCGCTACCAGGGCCAGCGCGGCCCCACCCCCTCCCGGGCCTACCTCAACTTCCAGCGCGTCGACACCCGCCGCACCCGGCCCGAACCGCGATTCGGAACCGAATAGCGGTTCCGAGCCCGGGCCAGAGCGCTATTCGGAACCGAGTGGCGGTGTCGACCCCCGCTTAATACTGGCGAGGAGGAGTTGGGCGACGTCCACAACCTGAGTGGTGGTGCGGGCGGTTCCTTCGGCTTCGCGGGTGGTGAGGCCGTCGGTGAGCATCACGCGGCAGAACGGGCAGCCGGTGGCGATCGCGGAGGTCCCGGTGGCGATCGCCTCGTCGACCCGGTCCAGGTTGACCCGCTTGCCGATGCGCTCCTCCATCCACATCCTGGCTCCCCCGGCGCCGCAGCACATCGAACGCTCCGCGTGCCGAGGCATCTCGGTCAGCCGCGTGCCGGAGGCGCCGAGCAGCTCGCGCGGTGGTGAGTACACCTCGTTGTGCCGGCCCAGGTAACACGGGTCGTGGTAGGTCACCGCGGGTCCGTCCGCCGGGGGTACCGGGACCAGCTTGCGCTCTCGTACCAGCTGGTTGAGCAGCTGGGTGTGGTGCACCACCTCGTAATGGCCATCCAGCTGCGGGTACTCCCGGCCCAGCGTGTTGAAGCAGTGCGGGCAGGTCGTCACGATCTTGCGGCGGCCCGGCGCACGACCGTCGAAGACGGTGTTGAGTACCTCGACGTTCTGCCTCGCGAGCAACTGGAAGACGAACTCGTTGCCTGACCGGCGGGCTGGATCACCCGTACAGGTCTCGCCATCCCCGAGGACCACGTAGTTGACCCCGGCGTGGTGCAGCAGTTCAGCGGTGGCCCGGACGGTCTTGCGAGCGTTGTCGTCATAGGCGCCGGCGCAGCCGATCCAGAACAGGTACTCCACGTCGTCGGGCAACGTCTCCTCGACCAGTTGCGGCACCTCGAAGTCCAGACCCTTCGCCCAGTCCATCCGGGCGGAGGCGCTCTGCCCCCATGGGTTGCCCTTGTTCTCCAGGTTGCGGAACAGCGTGCCCAGCTCGGTGGGGAACTCCGCCTCGATCAGCACCTGGTAGCGCCGCATGTCCACGATATGGTCGACGTGCTCGATGTCCACCGGGCACTGCTCCACGCAGGCCCCGCAGGTGGTGCACGACCACAGCACGTCAGGATCGATCACCCCGCCTACCTCGGCCGTGCCCACCAACGGACGGGTGGCCTGCTCCGGACCCGATCCCGGGACCCGGCCAAAACCCGACTCGGGCACGTGGTGGCTGTCCTGCCTCTGATTGTTACGGCCAGCCAGCGCCAGCACGTCGACATCGCTGTGGTCCGGTACCGGCTGGTCACCGATCAGATAGGGCGCCTTGGCGAACAGGTGGTCGCGCAGATCCATGATCACAAGCTTGGGGGACAGCGGCTTGCCAGTGTTCCACGCCGGGCACTGGCTCTGGCAGCGGCCGCACTCGGTGCAGGTCGCGAAGTCCAGCAGGCCCTTCCAGGTGAAGTCCTCGACCTTGCCGCGGCCGAAGACGTCGTCCTCGCCCGGATCCTCGAAGTCGATCTCCTTGCCGCCGGACTCCATCGGCAGCAGCGGGCCGAGTGCCTTGGGCAGCCGCTTGGTCGCGACGTTGATCGGCGCGATGAAGATGTGCAGGTGCTTGGAGTACAGCACGATGATCAGAAAGGCCAGCATGACACCGATGTGCAGCAGTAGCCCGACCGTCTCCAGCGCGTGGTTGGCGGACCCGCCCAGCAGCGCGCCGGCCGCCTGGGAGGCAAACGCTCCGCGCGCGTAAGGGAAGGTGCCGGTGTTCACCTCGGTTCCCCGGAACAGGAACAACGTCCAGATCACGGTGAAAATCATGAACAGGATCAGCCACGCTCCGCCGGTGTGCGAGCCGTAGAAGCGCGACGCCCGCTGCCTGCGTTCCGGGGCCTGCGCAACCCGCATAACCGCGAACGTGATGATCGATGCGAGCACCGCGAGCGCGATGGCGTCCTGGCCGAAGCCCAGCACCGGCCAGTGCCCGATCAGCGGGATGGCGAAGTGTTCGTCGAACAGCGCCCCGTAGGCCTCGATGTAGACGGTCAGCAGGACCACGAAGCCCCAGAAGGTGAAGAAATGGGCGAGACCGGGGATCGTCCAGCGCAACAACCGCCGCTGCCCGAACACCTCGACCAGCTGGGTCCGCAGCCGAGCGCCCAGCTCCTCGGTACGGCCGTGGGCCGGCTGCCCGGACCGGATCAGGGCGTACAGCCACCACACCCGCCGGCCGGCGAGAACGAGCGTCACGAGCGTGAGCCCCAGGCCAATCACCAGCCGCGCCATGTCATCCAGCCTAGGGGCTGGATGACCCGTGAGTGGCAAACAGTGTTATGGCACTCAATGCCACTCACGCGCCGCAGGCTCGATCTTGTCGCTGTCTTGCTTGCATCTCAACGCTAGTACAGATAGATTTTGGCAGCAACTTTCACCATCTCATCAGGAGGCCTTGTGGCGCAGCGCAAGACGGTCCGGTCCCGACGGTTGGGCAACCAGCTGCGGCGACTGCGTGACGATGCTCAGCTCAGCCAGGAGAGGCTGATCGAGCAGATGAACGCCGACCAGCCACAGCAGCGCCGCATCTCCGGCGCGCATCTGTCGCGGGTGGAGTCCGGCGGTGCCCGGATCGCCTCCGAGCACCTGGAGCGGATCGTCACGGTGCTCGCCGTCGGCCCCGAGCAGGCGGGCAGGCTCGACGAGCTACGCCGCCGGGCCGACGAGCGGGGTTGGTGGCAGGAGTACTCGGACATCGTCACCGAGGCTGTGGAGATGCTCGTCGAGATCGGCGAGGACGCCACCTCCGTGCGCAGCTACAACAACGTGTTCGTGCAGGGGCTGCTGCAGACCCGGGCCTACGCCGAGGCGGTGATCGGCAACGGCCGGGCCTTCGTCGCGCCGATCAACGTGGACCGGATGGCCGAGCTGCGGTTGCGGCGCCAGCGGCGGCTGGGCGAGGCCGGCTTCCGGGGGCTGGTGGCTGTGCTGTCCGAGGGTGTCATCCGTACTCTGGTGGGCGGCCGAGACGTCATGCGTGACCAGCTGCGACACTTGATCGAAGTGACTCAGGAGTACCCGGTGGCGATCCACCTCCTGCCCTTCAGCGCTGGAGCGTTGCCCGGCTCCGACAACTTCGTCATCTTCCGGTTCCCGGATGACCTCGACGGCGACGTGGTGTACGTGGAGAGCGACACGGCACAGCGCAACTACGAGGATCGCCACCCCGTGCGGCAGTGCACGTACACCTTCGACGCGGCTCTGGCCCAGGCTCTGCCCGCCCGGGAGTCCCAGGACCTGATCCGCACAGTCATGGAAGAGCTGTGACCCAGTGGCCCGCACACCCAACCCGTACCCCTGGCTCGACGATGCGCGGTACGACGCCGTGATCAACGGCCGGTACCTGAAATCAACCTTCAGCAACGCCAGCGGTGACTGCCTCTCGTTCGCCGCGGCCGGCGGCCTGATCGGCTTCCAGGACGACAAACTCCCCGCAGCCGAGCGCAAGGCCCGCACCCTCATC
>JBOHFY010000033.1:0-7411 GCA_050699895.1 Pseudonocardiaceae bacterium | reverse complement strand
CCCCAACACCGGGTCGTGGCTGGGGGAGAGCACCACGACGCAGATCGCCCACCAGACCGTCCTGCACGACGCCCAGCACCCCTCAACGCTGGTCCTGCCAGTCATCCCGGCATCGGCGTCGAGCAATGCCAGCACCACGTTCCCCATCACGGCCAGCTAGGAGCGACCAGTGCGCTGATCCGGCTGATGCTGACTCCACACCGTTATGTCGGTGGGGTCGACATCGATCCCGTAGATCACGTGCGTGGTGTCCCTGTCCTTAGCCCGCGAGTCCGGTGTGGAGTTGCCGCCAGGGCACGGCACCGGGAACTCGTTCGCCGGTACGCGCCCGCTGCTCGGCGGTTGCCAGTAGTTGGCGGTAGCCGTCCGGGCCGTGTGCTGTGGTGAGCCACGCGATCCGTCACTAGGGCTCCAACGCCTGGTGCACGCCAGTCAGGTCCAAGGTCTCGGTCGCGGTGGCCATGACTCGCGTGGGAAAACGACGGGCCCATACCATGCGAATAATCGTTTGTGGGGCACTCACCTGGAGCGCCAACTCGACGCGCTGGCCGCCGCCGACATCCGGCCCGAGTGCGTCTACAGCGGCAAGAAGGCCGGGGCTACCGTCGACCGGCCCGGCTCGCCAGCACCGACCCCACAGGCCAACCGCGCTCGTAGCTTGCCTCCTTCACTTTGTTCCGCTCTCCGACTCGTCCGCCGATCACGCCAAGCGCGGTGCTGGCTGCTCCGCACCGCCAGGCGGGCGGTGGCCAGTTCGCCAGCCGGTGGCGGCCCACCGAATACCCGCTCCAGCTCGGCAGCGTCGCGATGTGGCTGATCTCCTCGGCAGACGTCAACTGGTCTCCTCCTCGGGGGCTGAGGTGCGGTTGGCACCGCGCAGTCCGCCCGAGGAGGGGGCCTCCACCTGGGAACCGGGTGATGAACGGTCAAGATCGTGTCGGGTGGATCCGATGGACGCCAGCGTTCAGGAACTTGGCCGTCTGCGTTCAGGATCTCGTGGCCACCGACACGACCGCTTCGCATAACACAACAGCGCCCACCGACGACCTCGCCGAGGCCGAACCCCACACCCTGCGCTACCGACTGCTGCACACCGCCGGAAGCATTGTGCGCGGCCAACGACGCGGATGCCTGTAAACCACCGAAACCTGGTCCTGGACTAAGGCCCTACACCAAGCCTTCACCACGATCTGTGCCCTACCGCTCCCCATCCGACCCAACGATCCCAAGAACCCACAAGGTTGGTTCGAGACACCCGATCCGATGTTCACACCTGTGAGTAAGCGAGGTTAATGATCACCTTGGGGAGTGTGCCCGACCCGTTACCCAGATTCTGAGTGTGTCACCCACACAGGCAGATCAACCCCCAGGGGCGACTCCGTCAGACTCCTGGTCGTCACCGTACGTGCTAGCACTCATCCAGAACCGACAAAATCATCGGCAGGGCACGTCGATGATATCACCCGAACGGTGATATTTGAGATTCGATGGTTGACTCACGGGACTCTTTCCCTAAGAATTAACAACGTCAGCCAGCAGTCCGTCAACAGTCCCGAGCGGTTCACGGAAATCCGACTGTCGCGCCGGCTAGGGGATCGATTTGCCCATGAAGTGGCAAGTCGCAGGGGGGCTAAGGCACATGGCCAGATCGTAGAAAATTTGACGATCCGTGACATTTTTAGGACACCTCAAGTATTCCATGGCAGTGCGCCGTGAATCAATCGATGAGCTGATCGATGTTGTTGATCAACTTCAAGCCGGGGGAGGAGACGCTCGCGAGGAATATTCTGGGCGGCTTGAGAAAATTTCGCCAGCGCCGCCTTGGGCTTACCGAAGGAGGTCGGGACCGACCTCCCGTCAGGTTTGTAAAAATCTGCTCTTTGTGGGGTCTCGGTTACGTGACGCTGACGACCACAAATAGCAAAGATCACGAGAGGTGTTTACGATGACGCAGCTGGAGCAAACGCAGAGGCAGATTTTGAGCGCTAGGGCTGAGGATGCCCAGGGTCATGCTCTGACTTTGTCGGCCAAGCTCAAGGTGACGGTCAGGCGGGCCAGTGACAACCTACCGGTTGCGGGTCTGCCCATCACGTTTAGATTCAGTAAAACTGGTGGCGAGCTGGCTTCCTCGGTCACTAACACGGAAGGGATTGCTGAAGCCGAGTCTGGCACGCAAATCAACCTGCTTAAGGACGCTGCCAGTTTGGCCTTAGGGTATGACGCTTCTTTTGATGGCGACGCCACGTACGGGCCATTCACAACTCATGCCAGGATCATATTCGGGATAATCTGATGACGGTGGTGGTGTGACGGTCTGACCCGAATCGGCGAGTAGCGCCGCGACACGGTCGTGAAATGGGGATGGGTGTCCTTCTGGCCTGTGATGATGTGATTTACGGCGGCTTGGTCATCAAGGTTGGAAGGACACCCATCTGGTGGGAAGACTATGTGTGGGGCGCGGGGCCGCGACCGAAGAGATGATCGCCCCGGCGCTCGAGCGCCTTGATGAGATCCCCGGGGGTCAGGACCACCGAGGCGCGGGTGATCATCGCTGAGATCGGGCTGGATACGTCCCGGTTCCCCACCTCGGCGCACCTGGCCTCCTGGGCCCGTTTCGTCCCCGGGGTCAAGGAATCAGCGGGCCGCCTGACTGAGGCGGTCATCCACGAACGCAGCTGTGCGCCGGGACCTGCTCGAGTTAGCCTGGCCAGCGGCTGGCGGGGTTGAACTCGTCGCCTTTCACGCCGCTGGTGAAGGCGTCCCACCCAGTGTGGGTGTAGCGGATCACGGCGTCGCTGGGGTGCTGGCTGTGCCGGACGTAGACGGCGTCGCGGGCGAGGTTGACCTCGACGCAGTTGGAGCTTCCACCCTGGCTGAAGCTGCTGGTGAACCAGCCGGCGGCCGGGACCTCGGGTGTGCTCATCGCGTCGTCACCTCTGCTGGGCGATCCGGTTCAGGATGAACTCGCGGGATTCCTCAGGTCCCAGGGTAATGGCCCGTAGCCGGTCGAAGTGCGCGACCAGGATGGCCACGCCCTCGCGCTCGACAAAGGTGTTGGTAAGACCCAGAGCGTCAATATGCCCGATCGCCGGGACCGCGGTGCTGAGGCTGAACAGGATGAAGGAGGCACCCAGTGCGGGGTGCGCGCCAACGGAGAACGGCAGGACCTGCACGGTCACGGTGGCCGGTTCGGTGGTGATCTGGAGTAGGTGCTCCATCTGGGCCCGCAGCACCTCGGGGCCACCGACCGGTCTGGCGAAGACCGCCTCGCCGAGCACGCACCACAGCTGCGGGGGTGGTGGCGTGGCCCGGGTGAGGATGGCTTGCCGGTCCATCCGGATCTTGACCCGTCGATCGACCTCGGTCTTCTCGGCACCGAACAGGGCCGAGCGGATCAGCGCGCGGGCGTAGTCCTCGGTCTGGAGCAGTCCGGGGACCAGTTCGCCCTCGTAGCAGCGGATCTCGGTGGCGTCGGCCTCCAGGTCGATGAAGCGGCGGAAGTAACCAGGCAGGGTGTCACCGTAGAGCTTGCGGCGCCCGCGCTGGCGGGCTTCCTTGCCGACCTCCAGCAGTTCCTGCCGCTCGGGACCGGTCACCTGGTAGAGGTCCAGCAGCTTCTCCAGCTCGGCGGCCTTCAGGCCACTGCGGCCGTTCTCGATCCGGCTGATCTTGCTGGTGTCGCAGTCCAGCGCCTTGGCGGCGTGCTCCTGGAGGTGGCCGGCTGCCTCACGCTGGCGCCGCAGCCTCGCGCCCAGTTGCAGCCGCTGCGCGTTCGGCCGCTGCTCACCCACCGCGGTTCCTTCCTTCACCGGTGGCCACGGCGCCCTCATCCCGCCCGACGCGCACGCGGCGCAGTCAACAGCCATCCCCCTATTAGGGCATGTGTAAAGTGCACTTGTACCTAATAGACTCCGTGTTAAGAGAGCTGCGTCACCGTACCCGGACGCAGCCGGGAGGTGAATGATGGACGTTGCACCTGAGCCCGGATCGTGGACAGCGCAGCCGCGCCTCCCCCTCGACGGCGGTGGGACCGGGGATGACCTGAAGGCCCCTGGTCCCACCGCCCTCCATGCCCTTCGCCGGCTGGAGGCGGTCTGAGCCATGGCTGCCCACCAGCGCACTACGTCGCTGCTGTGCCTGCTGGCCCGGCTGGGCTGGCAGAGAGTGACCCCGGTCTGTGGACGGTTGCCTGCGGCAGAGAGGTCACTTCTTGTCTGCTGTGATGAGGTAGTAGTCGATGAGCCCGCAGTGGTATGCCTCCAGCCAGTTGCGGCCCCAGCCGTCCCTGAACTCGGTCTGCCCTATCCAGGCGTCATAGCCGCGCCAGACGTGCTCACCGATGGTATCGACACGCACGTTGGTGAAGCCTGCCTCAAGAAGATCGTCTCGGAAGGAATCAATCGGAAAGACAACATCGATGCCGTTGTCGATGCTTTCGATCAGTCGCCGGAGCTCGTCGAGGGTGCCCGGGTAGGGCGTGAAGAAGGTCGTGACGGCCAGCCTGCCGCCGGTCCTGAGCACTCGATGGGCTTCGGAGGCGAAGGCGGCCAGGTCTTCGAAGTGTTGGGCCGCTTCCACCGAGTAACACTTGTCGAACTCCCCGTCGGTGTAAGGAATGTCCAGCGCGGAGCCTTGCCGCAGTACCAGCCGGTTGGGCTGTTGCGCGACCACGTCGGCGTTGATTCTGGTAGCGCGGTCGAGCTGGTCCTGGGAGAGATCGATCCCGTGCACGGCGCGGGGACCGAATTCTCGAAGCGCGAGTGCGGCTCCTACCGCGATGCCGCACCCGACTTCCAGCGCCACATCAGTCGGATCGATCGCCAAGCAGCGGAGAACGGTGCGGTAGAGGTTGGCTTGGCTCTGGGTGCGCTCGTCCATGCTGATGAGTCCGGGCGTGAAGTCGTGCCAGTATCCGAAGTTGATAAAGTTGCCGGAAAAGATCGCCATCGAGCTGAGATCGTCTGCACCGTACATCGCGGCTCGTCGCGAAGCGCCGCTGTCACCTGACATGATTCTCCTCATCGGTCACTTCAGATCACCATGGCACGGTGAGCGAGGACGAGGGCCCCGGCCGAGCCGGCCAGCGGGCCGAGCGCGGGCGGGACGATGAAGTCACCGGCAGCGTGTTCGGGTAGATCAGGATACCCGGCCAGCGCCTCGCGGAGCTTGGCCCGCACCAGCGGGAACAGTCCTGGCAGGCCGGTCACGCTGCCACCGATGATGATGCGCCGTGGCGCGATCGTGTAGACGATGGTGCGTAACCCGGTGGCGAGATAGGCGGCTTCGAGGTGGACGGCTGCCTGGAGCGTGGCGCCGTCGAGCCGCTCGGCTGGGCGGCCCCACCGGGCGGCGATCGCCGCGCCGCTGGCCATTCCCTCCCAGCAGTCGCCGTGAAACGGGCACTGTCCGGCGAAGTGATCGCCGGGTTGGCGCGGCACGCTGAGGTGGCCCATCTCAGGGTGGCCCAGCCCATGGATGATCCGGCCCTCGACTACGGCTCCCGCGCCGATGCCGGTGCCGACGGTCAGGTACACGAACGTGTCCAGACCACGGGCGGCTCCCCAGCGGCCTTCGCCCAGCGCGGCGGCATTGACGTCGGTGTCGAACTCCACCGGCACGCCAAGCGCGCGCCGGGCTGGCCGGACCATGTCGATGTACGTCCAACCCGGTTTCGGGCTGAGTGTGATGAACCCGTACCGCGGATGGGATCGGCGCAGCTCCAGTGGGCCGAACGACGCGATGCCGAGCGCGGCCAACGGCCCACCGCGAGACTCCTCCCGCTGGAAGAAGGCGAGCACCCGCGCCAGCGTCTCGGCTGGTTTCCCGGTCGCAATCCGGGTCTGGGCCACGATGTGATCAGGGTCAGCCCCGATCAGGCAGATGACCTTCGTCCCGCCTACCTCGACCGCCCCCCACCGCACCGGCTTCACCTGCCGAAGTTTCCCCCTCTACCCGCGGTAAAGCCAGTTCCGTCGCACTGCGCGGAGGGCGGGTCGAGGGCACTATCAAGGGGGGCGCTGCGGACGAGGAGGCTCGGTATGCCCGATGAGCCGTTCGGTTCCGGATTCAACCCGCTCGAGGAAATCGTGGGCCGGCTGATCGGCGGCCTTGAGCAGTCCTTCGGCGGGATAACCAGGCCGGGCACGTCGACGCATCGGCTGGACCGCTATGGCCGCGACCTCACCGCTGCGGCCCGCGCGGGTCGTCTCGACCCGGTCATCGGGCGGGAGGACGAGGTCGAGCAGGTCCTTGAGGTGCTGTCCCGGCGGACTAAGAACAACCCGGTGCTGATCGGGGACCCCGGCGTCGGCAAGACAGCGATCGTCGACGGTATCGCCCAGCGGATAGCGGACGGTGCGGTACCGGAACCGCTGCGCAATCGCCGGCTGATCGCGCTGGATCTGCCCGGGATGTTGGCTGGCACCAAGTACCGGGGTGAGTTCGAGGAACGGCTCACCGCGGTGATCGACGAGGTGATCGCCGCCGCCCGGACGGTCGTGCTGTTTCTCGACGAGCTGCACACGGTGATCGGTGCTGGCGCGGGAGCTGAGGGCGGTGCGATGGATGCCAGCAACATGCTCAAGCCCGCGCTGGCCCGTGGTGACCTGCAGATGGTCGGGGCCACCACGGTCGAGGAGTACCGCAAGCACATCGAGCGGGACCCGGCGCTGGAACGACGGTTCCAGCCCATTATGGTCGCCGAGCCGAGCGTTGAGGACACCGTCGCGATCGTGCGCGGCCTGCGCAAGCGCTACGAGTCGCACCACCGGGTGCGCATCACCGACGAGGCCACCGATGCGGCTGCGCGGCTATCTCACCGATACCTCACTGACCGGTTCCTCCCCGACAAGGCGATCGACCTGATCGACCGGGCCAGCGCGCGGGTCCGGAGCCGAGCGCAGGCCCCGAGCGAGGACACCCGAGCGCTTGAGCAGCGCATCGAGCAGCTCACCCGGGCCAAGGACGTCGCGGTCGACGCCGAGGACTATGAGCGGGCCGAGGCGCTGACCCAGGCGCTCGACCTAGTGATCGTGGAGCTGGAGACCGCCCGCGCCGGCCCGACGCGCCCGCCGGAGGTCGGCGCCGAGGACGTCGCGGACATCGTCGCACGCAGCACCGGCATTCCCGTCGCGCGGCTCACCGAGGTGGAGCGGCACCGGCTGCTCCACGACGAGGAGCAGCTGAGGCAGCGGGTCGTCGGGCAGGACGAGGCGGTCGAAGCCGTCGCGGATGCGGTCCGGGCCAGCCGTGCCGGTCTCATCCACCCGGACCGGCCAGACGGGTCGTTCCTGTTCCTCGGCCCCACCGGCGTCGGCAAGACCGAGCTGGCCCGGGCACTGGCGCAGGCCCTGTTCGGGTCGCGGGAGCGGCTCATTCGCATTGACATGAGCGAATTCCAGGACAAGCACAC
>JBOHFY010000032.1:0-10782 GCA_050699895.1 Pseudonocardiaceae bacterium | reverse complement strand
ACCCCAACCGATCGGCCGATAGCGCCTACAAGCCGCTTCAATTAGCGGTAGCGACGCGCTGCGGGCTGACCACTGTCGCGACTGTGATCACCAACAGCCCGGAGGCGGCGCGGCGCTTCGCCACCGCAAGCTCTACAGGAGTGGTGCGTAAGTCGCTGGGACCCAATACGGTCACTGAAGGCGACACACTCACGGTGGCCTTCACTCACCGGCTGACGTCGACTGACCTGGCCGATCTGTCCGGAGTGGACGCTACCGCGACGCAGCTGCAGCACTGGGTGAGCAAGGTCCACGAGGCCAGGGTCGTGTGCGTAGGCGAACAGATGTTCACCATCGTGATCCGGGCCGGATCAGCGGCGTCTCAGGTGGACTGGCGGGCGGACTATCCGTCACTGAGCTACGAATGGGTCGCCACCCCACCTGCGATAGAAAAAGGACTCCGCGCCTATATGGCGACGATGGGCCTGACTTACGCCGCGGTCGATTTCGCCATCGACGCCGACCAGCGCTGGGTTTTCCTGGAATCCAATAGTGCGGGTCAATATTTCTGGCTTGAAGCCAATACTGGGGCGCCGATCACCCATGCCCTCTGTGACGTCCTGGCGGCGGGGGCACACCGGTGACCGTGCTCGCCGAGGATTGGCAGTGCCGAGCGCACCAGCTCGCCCGGGGGCTGGTCACAGCTGGCAAGCTATGGTCAGCGCCGTGGCAGGAGGCGATCCGCGCGGTACCCCGCCACGAACTCGTGCCAGATATCCTGCGCCATGACCCCGACGGTTCGTGGCACCGGCTGGACACCACCACCACCCAGGGCCAGCGGGACTGGCTCACACAGGTGTACTCCAACAAGGCCCTGCTGACCGCCGCGGCTGACTGCCCAGGCCGTAGACTGCGCTCGTCGTCGAGCATGCCGGGATTGATGACCCGCATGCTGGAAGCACTCGATGTGCGCGACGGGCACCGCGTGCTGGAGATCGGCACCGGAACCGGGTACAACGCGGCCCTGCTCGCTCACCGGCTCGGGGACGCCAACGTGTTCTCCGTCGATATTGAACCCGATCTCGTCGAGCTGGCCCGGGAGCGGCTGGCCCGGATCGGCTACCACCCCACTCTGGTCGCCACCGACGGTGCGGCCGGGCTGGCTGAGCATGCCCCGTTCGACCGGATCATCGCCACCTGCGCCGTCCCGACCCTGCCGTGGGCCTGGGTGGAGCAGACCAGCCCCGGCGGTCTCATCCTGACCGATGTCAAGACCGCGCGCGGCGCGGGCAGCCTGGTGCGCCTGACCCGCTATCCCGACCGCGCCGAGGGGCGCTTCGACCCGACCTATGCCGCTTTCATGGACCTGCGCCACCACCCCGCCGCCCACGCGCCGGATCGGCCCAGGCCCCGCAGACAAACCGACAGTCAGCCCGCCCAGCGCACCACCACGCTGGACCCCCGCATCCCCTGGAATTCCCTGGTGGTGTGGTTTCTGGCCAGCTTCGATCTCGGCGCTGACATTGCAGTCGGCTACGGCCGCCCCGACCAGAACTGGAATCCCACCGTCACCTCCATCACCGTGGGCGACGGATCCTGGGCGGAAGTCACCCTCACCGACGACCAGGGAATCCACCAGGTCCGTGAAGGCGGCGCACGTCGAGTGTGGCGAATCATCGAGGACGCCCACGCCCGGTGGACCACACTCGGACAACCCGGCTGGGATCGCTTCGGCCTGACCGTGACCAAGGACCACCAACGAGTCTGGCTGGACACCCCCACCAGCGCCGTCAGCTGGCCACTAGCGCCGCCCCCTGATGGCGCTGTTGCGTGTCGGCCGGCTCGTTGATGACTTGTTCGACAGGGTCGTCAACATGTACGTTCTGTACATGACTGCCGCTCAGCCGCACAAGCCTTCAGAACACGTCGAGGTCACCGTGACCGACGCCCGGGCCAGGCTGCCTGAACTCATCGATACCGACATACGCGACGGCGGAGTGGTGTATCTGACTCGCTATGGCCGACGAGTCGGCGCTGTGGTGCCAGCTGAGGTTGCCGAACAGTTCGAACAGTGGGAAGACGCCTACTGGTCACAGCGGGCGGCCGAGGCGCTGCAGCGTCATGAGCCCACCGTGCCTTGGGAACAGGCCGTCGCCGAGCTCGAGGCCGGCGATGCCGGAACCGGTGCCCGTGACCGATGAGCCGATACCGGATTGAGATCACCCGCGATGCCCTGCGCGCTCTGGCGAAGCTGGACAAACCGATTCGCCGACGTGTGCAGGCCGCCATCGACCAGCTCGGCGAGCAACCCCGGCCGCCCGGTGTGATCACACTGCAGGGCCTTCGCGGCGCATATCGCCTTCGGGTGGGAAACCACCGGGTGGTCTACACGATCGAGGACCGCCAGCTCGTCATCCTGGTGGTTGATCTGGGCCACCGACGTGAGATCTACCGCGATCTTTGACGCCGCAGCTGTTCGCTCGTTCATGTGGGGCCGACAACAGCTGCTCAGCCAGCGGCAACGGGGGCGCGACAGGAGCTCGGTGAGACGGCATGCTGCACGTCGACGACGGTGCACAGGAACTGGCCGGTGGTGGGCTCGTCGAGCACGTAGACGGTGCGACCGGTGGAGCGCTTCTGCAGCTCACTGGCCAGCTTGACGCGCTGGGCCTCCCCGCCGGACAGCGTCGGCGCGGACTGCCCAAGCTGACACACCTCACAGGGCACATACACGTCGGGCAGGAAGTTCATCTCGATCTTGATGGTGCCGTCACCCGCGCAGGCCTCACAGCGCCCGCCCAGCCCAACCGGCGTCGCGGCGGCGTTGATAGCACGCTTGGACGCGACAACTTCGTAAGGTGACTGTTCATACGCATCGTTGCCACAAAAGGTCAAATCACGCGCTGACAGTTCGTGACCGATCTGCGACGGATGCCGTCCATTATCCTTAGGTGAGCGAACAACGAGTTGGGAGAGTGAGTCGTGACTCGTCATGACGCCTGGAGTGCAACAACGGGGCTTCTTCGACAAGGAGGAAAAAGACTATGAACGAGTACACCGAGATGGCTCATTACTACGACATCCTGATGGCCGGAGGATTCTATAACCACGACACCCTCGCCGCCTCACTGGAGCGGCACATCGGTGCCCACGACCACGTCCTGGAGATCGGTGTGGGCACCGGATTGATGGCCGAACAGTTGCGCCACCGCCGACCGAGCTGCCACCTAACCGGGGTAGACCACTCCGAGGCCATGCTGACCATCGCCCACGACCGCGTCGGTGAGTGGTGCACGCTGGTGCAGGCCGACGTCACCACCATGGCACTCGGACAGAGCTTCGACGTCATTTTCTCCTGCGGCGGAGTGTGGTTCCTGATTGACGCCGGCACAGAGCGACAGTTGTGCAGCCACATCCCCGACGAGGCGGAAGACGACACCGCCTTCGGCAAAGCGCTGGGCCACCTCAAGCCGGAAGGCCTGCTGCTGCTAAGCATTCAAGAGGTAAACCAAGACTACGAGACAACGCTCCCGGGAGGAGTACTCTACCGGCAGAGCATCAGCTGGCGCGGCACCCTGTTCCAGAAAGAATACGCCTTCGAAGGCCCCCAGGGCAACGCCGTGCAACACAACACCTTCCGCATCCGGCACCAGCCCGACATGGAGGCCTTTTTCCGCCGCCACGGGCTGGTGGCGCTGCCGGAGGCGACCGACGGTAGCTTCCACGCCTTTCGCAACGACCCTGCGGCCGTGCCCAGAACTACCGTATTGTAAGAGCCTGTCGATGAACACCGTCAGCCCCCTTGGGGCCCACGGGGTGAGGGGTAGCGATGCCCCCGTGTCCAGCCAGCCCGACGTCCCCGACCCTGGGTGCCACCCAGCACAAGGACTCCACACAGACGGGCACCCGGCTCACCGGCCAGCGGCTGCGGTGGCCCGGCGGCGCCGGGGCGACGTGGCGTGGTGTACATCGACGACGGTGCGCAGGAACTGGCCGGTGTAGCTGGTGTCGATGGCGGCGACCTGCTCCGGGGTGCCCTCAGCGATCACCATGCCGCCGGCCGCGCCCCCTTCGGGGCCCATGTCGATCACCCAGTCCGACGACTTGATCACATCGAGGTTGTGCTCGATGACGATCACGGTGTTGCCCTTGCCGGCCAGCCCGTTGATCACGCCGAGCAGTTTGCGGATGTCCTCGAAGTGCAGGCCGGTGGTGGGTTCATCAAGCACGTAGACGGTGCGGCCAGTGGAACGCTTCTGCAGCTCACTGGCCAGCTTCACACGCTGGGCCTCCCCACCGGACAACGTCGGCGCGGGTTGCCCGAGCCGGACATAGCCCAGCCCGACATCCACCAGCGTCTTGAGATGCCGGTGGATCGCCGAGATCGGCTCGAAGAACGCCGCCCCCTCCTCGATCGGCATGCCCAGCACCTCGGCGATGGTCTTGCCCTTGTAGTGCACCTCGAGGGTCTCCCGGTTGTACCGGGCTCCCTGGCACACCTCGCAGGGCACGTACACGTCGGGCAGGAAGTTCATCTCAATCTTGATGGTGCCGTCGCCCGCGCAGGCCTCGCAGCGCCCGCCCTTGATGTTGAAGGAGAACCGCCCAGGCTGGTAACCGCGGACCTTCGCCTCGGTGGTGACGGCGAAGAGCTTGCGGATCCGGTCGAACACGCCGGTGTAGGTGGCCGGGTTGGACCGCGGGGTCCGCCCGATCGGTGACTGATCGACCCTGACCAGCTTGTCGACGTGCTCCAGGCCGGTGACCCGGGTGTGCCGTCCGGGCACCTGGCGGGCGCCGTTGAGCCGGTTCGCCAGCACGGTCGCGAGGATGTCGTTGACCAGAGTCGACTTGCCCGACCCGGACACCCCGGTGACCGACACCAGACAGCCGAGCGGGAAGGACACGTCGATGCCGCGCAGATTGTGCTCGCGCGCCCCGACCACGGTCAGCCGCCGCGAGCGGTCGACCGGACGCCGGGTGGCCGGGACCGGGATGCTGCGCCGGCCCGACAGGTAGGCGCCGGTGATCGAGGTATCGTGCCGTTCCAGCTCGTGGAACGGCCCGCTGTGCACCACCTGGCCACCGTGCTCCCCCGCCCCAGGGCCGATGTCCACCACCCAGTCAGAAGCCCGGATGGTGTCCTCATCGTGCTCGACCACGATCAGCGTGTTGCCCAGGTCCCGCAGCCGGGTGAGGGTGGCCAGCAGCCGGTGGTTGTCCCGCTGGTGCAGGCCGATCGACGGCTCGTCCAGCACGTACAGCACCCCGACCAGCCCGGAGCCGATCTGGGTGGCCAGCCGGATCCGCTGCGCCTCGCCGCCGGACAGCGTGGCCGAGCCGCGGTCCAGGGACAGGTAGTCCAGCCCGACGTCGAGCAGGAAGCGCAGCCGGGCCTGAATCTCCTTGAGCACCGCACCGGCGATCATCGCCTGCCTGGTGTCCAGGTGCAGGCCGTCGAGGAAAGCCGCGGCGTCGCGGACCGAGAGCGCGGAGACGTCGGCGATGGATTTCTTGCCCTCGGTGGTGTGCGAGAGGGTGACGGCGAGGATCTCGGGTTTGAGCCGGGTGCCGCGGCAGGCCGGGCAGGGCACCTCCCGCATGTAGCCGTCGTACTTCTCGCGCGTGTGCTCCGATTCGGTCTGGTTCATCCGGCGCTCGAGGAACGGCATGGCGCCCTCGAAAGCGGCGTAGTAGGCGCGCTCACGGCCGAAGCGGTTGTGGTACCGGACATGCACCTGCGCGTCACAGCCGTGCAGCACGGCCTTCTGGGCACTGGCCGGCAACCGTCGCCAGGGGGTGTCCATCCGGAACCCGACGGCCTCGGCCAGCCCCTCGAGCAGCCGCTGGAAGTACTCGTGAGTCTGCCCGGAGGCCCAGGGCGCGATCGCCCCCTCCGCGAGGGACAGCTGCTCGTCGGGCACCACTAGCTCGGGGTCGACTTCCTTGCGCACCCCGATTCCGGTGCACTCCGGGCAGGCCCCATAGGGCGAGTTGAACGAGAACGAGCGCGGCTCCAGGTCGTCGACGCCGATGGGGTGGCCGTTCGGGCAGGCCATCCGCTCGGAGAACCGGCGCTGCCGGTGCGGGTCGTGTTCGTCGCGGTCCACGAAATCGAGCACGACCAGGCCGTCGGCTAGCCGCGGCGCGGTCTCCACCGAGTCGGTGAGCCGCTGCTTGGCGCTGTCCTTGACCGCGAGCCGGTCGACCACCACGGAGATGTCGTGCTTGTCCTGCTTCTTGAGCTTGGGTGGGTCAGTCAGCGGGTGCACGGTGCCATCGACGAGCACCCGGGAGTAGCCCTGGGACTGCAGCTCGGCGAACAGGTCGACGAACTCGCCCTTGCGGGTCCGCACCACGGGCGCCAGAACCTGGAACCGGGTGCCGAGCTCCAGCGCGAGTACCTGATCGACGATCTGCTGCGGGGTCTGCCGGGAGATCGGCTCACCGCACAGCGGGCAATGCGGCTCCCCCGCGCGGGCATAGAGCAGCCGCAGGTAGTCGTGCACCTCGGTGATGGTGCCGACGGTGGAGCGGGGGTTGCGGCTGGTGGACTTCTGGTCGATCGACACCGCGGGCGACAGGCCCTCGATGAAGTCGACGTCGGGCTTGTCCATCTGGCCCAGGAACTGGCGGGCATAGGCCGACAGCGACTCGACGTAGCGGCGCTGGCCCTCCGCGAAGATGGTGTCGAAGGCGAGGCTGGACTTGCCGGAGCCGGACAGCCCGGTGAACACGATGAGGCTGTCCCGGGGCAGGTCGAGATCGACGTTGCGCAGGTTGTGCTCCCGCGCACCGCGAACGACAAGTCGATCAGCCACATGGTTCCCTTCGCCGGACGGCCCCGCCCATGCTATGCGCCCGGTCTGACAGAAGCGGGCTCGCGGTGCGGGCCCCGGCGTACTACGGTCAGCGACTGTGGACATCCTCGCGGACTACGACGGCGCGGTTGAACCAGGCGGACCGGCGCGACAGCGTACACTGGACGCCCTGACCATCACCAAGATCTCGGTCGGGCCGATGGACAACAACGCATACCTGCTGGTCTGCCGGAGCACCGGCGAGGCGTTGCTGATCGACGCGGCCAACGACGCAGAGCGGCTGATGGACCTGCTGGGCCATGGGCCGGATCGCCCCGACCTGCGGACGATCGTCACCACCCACCGGCACGCGGACCACTGGCAGGCCCTCGGCGCCCTCGCCGGCGCCACCGGAGCGCGCACGATCGCGCATCCGGTCGACGCTCCCGAGTTGCCGGTGCCTCCAGACCTGCTAGTGGGCCACGGGGACACCGTGGCGGTGGGCCAGGTAGTACTGGACGTGATCCACCTGCGTGGGCACACGCCCGGCTCAATCGCCCTGCTGCACCGGGACGCCGAGGGCGCACCGCACCTGTTCACCGGTGATTCACTGTTCCCCGGCGGTCCTGGACGGACAACCAACCGGACTGACTTCGACAGCCTGGTGGATGACCTCCAGTCGCGGGTTTTCGACGAGCTGCCCGACGAGACGTGGTTCTACCCCGGACACGGGAACGACTCCACACTCGGCACCGAGCGACCCCACCTCACGGAGTGGCGCGCCCGCGGCTGGTGATCCACAGATTCATTGCCGCAGTACCGTCTCAACGTCAATTGTTACTTCTCCCGGCGGGCTTAGCGGGCCGCACATCCAGGGGAAGTTCGTGGATCGAGATCGGCGGCGCACAAAATACGGTGAGCTCACAAGCGACCGCTATCGCTTCCTCGACCGTCTTCCCCAGGTGCAGCGCGGTCCTGGCGTACTCCCATCCGCTGCCTACGGCCCAGAAATCATGGTAGCTGACACTGAGGTCGTAGGTGACGGAGATGAGCCTGCCGTCGTAGGCGATCAGCCAACAGTTATGCGACTCGAAATCCTTTATCATCTTAGCGCACCACTGGTTGAACTCGACGAAGAACTGAAGAATGTCGCGCTTCTCGCTGCTCTGCGGCTTGTGCGAAGCAAGATAGACAGTCATGTGGTTGCTGTGGCTGCCGTAGCCGGCTCCCCCGACGATGATGTCCGGGAGCACGATGAGCTTGCCGTCCTGGAGTACTTCCTTCGCATGCCAGCCCCAGGTTCGCTGCCCGTCGCTCCCCATGACTATTTTATCTTTTTCGACCTTGCCCGCGATGACAGTCAAGATTCTCCGCTCCCATATGAGTGTAAGACGCCGACGGATTCATACGCGGCGCCGCCGGATGCGGGTCTGCACGAGGCAAGGACGACCCGCTCTCGGTTTCTCGTCTCTACCCTGCCCGGCCAGCGCATAGCGGGTAGAATATACGGCGTGGCGGGTCGCAGGTTCATCCTCGACAGGCACACATCGACACGTGGCGGGCCGGAGTGCTCATGCTGCCAGCTCCTGGTCGCTGGCCGCGTCGGGTGGGGCCAGACCGGCCGGGGTTACCGCGTACCGATCAGTGCGCGGGATGCCGGTGGAAGAGGTGCCGCACTGCCAGCGCCAGGTGCCGCAGTGCACCCGCACGGATCCAGTCGACGTCTCGGCGACGACAGTCGGCTGCCCGCAGGTCAGGCAGGTCACGGCGACAGGGTTCAGGAATCGCATCAGGTCACCTCCTCACACTCGCTCGCGGTCCGGCGAGCTATGCGGCGTTCGAGTCGCCGCCCGCGCGGCAGCCACTCTCACTCTCTCAAGAGCCCTCTCGCCCGCTCTGTGATACGTCAGGGGAGGCGCTCGCTGCACTGACCGCGCCAGGGCGACCAGGGTAAGAACATCTGGTCACGTCATTCGGCTGGGGCGTCGGCGACGACGCCGTCGTCGTGCAGCCGGCCGATTTCTGCGCTGGACAGGCCGAGGATCTCGGCGAGGATCTCGTCGGTGTGCTGGCCGAGCTGGGGCGCCGGCGCGGGGGGTACCCGATGCACAGCGGAGAAGTCGAGCGGCGAGCCGGGCATGAGGTAGGTGCCGATGCCGGGCTGGTCGACCTCGGCGAACATCGGGTTGGCGGGCGAGCAGCGCGGATCGGTGGTGACCAGTTCCGCGAAGGTCTGGTACGGGCCCCAGCACACGTCGTGCGCGTCGAAGACCTCGCGGACCTGCGACAGCGTGCGGCTACTCACCCACGGTTCGAGGAGCGCGCCGATCACGTGACGCGCGGCGAACCGGTCACCCTCCTTCGCCAGGTCGACCCCGAGCAGTTGCTCGACCTGGGCGCAGGCCTCCCCGATCCCGGTCGCGGCCACCAGGTCGCGCCACTGCCGAGGAGTCAGGCCGACCACCATCACCCGCTTGCCGTCCGCGGTGGCGAAGTCGCGCCCGAACGCGCCGTACAGGTCGTTGCCGTACTTCGGCCGCTCGTTGCCATTGATCTGTACCTCGGCGATGTTCCCGAGGTGCCCGACCATGGCGAACGCCACGTCGGACAGCGCGAGCCGGACGAACTGGCCGGTGCCCTCGATCCGGCGCCTGCGCTCGGCGGCCAGCAGCCCGGTCGCGGCCAGCGTGCCGGTGATCGCGTCCCAGGCCGGCAGCAGGTGGTTGACCGGTGTGGACAGGGTGCTGGGGCCGGTGGCCCAGGGGAAGCCGGCGGCGGGATTGACCGTGTAGTCGACCGCGGACGAGCCGTCCGGGTTGCCGACGATGTTGACCATGATCAGGTCGGGGCGGCGCGAGGTGAGCGCGGTGAAATCCAGCCAGCCCACGGCCGGGAAGTTCGTCAGGAACAACCCCGCGTCCTCGCCGGGCGCGGTGATCAGATCGGTGAGCAGCGCCCTGCCCCTCGGCGATCGCAGGTCGACCGCGATCGAGCGCTTGCCCTTGTTCAGGCCCGCCCAGAACAGGCTCTTGCCCTCAGCGGTGACCGGCCAGCGGTGGGCGTCCAGGCCGCCGCCGATCGGGTCGAACCGGATCACGTCCGCGCCGAGCTGGGCCAGCGTCATCCCGCCGAGTGGCGCCGCGACGAAGGCCGAGCCCTCCACCACCCGCATCCCCGTGAGGATCCCGGTCATCTCCCACCTCGCTTACCGGGCGAGCGCAACGAACCGCCAGTCCAGTACCGGTTTCCCCGACGCAGTCGGATCACCAGCGTCGGCCGCCGAGCAGCTGTGCACCACGGCTCGAAGGTCGAGCAGTTGGTAACCGTCACGCTGGTGGACGGCCTCGACGCGCAGCTCGGTGCGCAGCACGTCACCCTCGAACACCGGGCCGGTGTGCTCACAGCTGCGCCAGGCCACGATCGTCACCAGGTCGGGCAGCGCCCGGGTGGCGTGCGCGCCGGCGATCGAGATGGTGTGCCCGCCGTAGACCAGGCGACGCCCGTACGCCGACGCTGCGGGGTCGGTGTGCGTGGCCGCGAGGTTCAGGGTGACCCTGGCCAGCTCGGGGGCACCGGTCACGGTGTCGCGCGCCTCGATGTCGTAGACCGTGCCGGGTTCGGTCACGGTGGGCTCGAACGCGCCGAGCCGCCAGCCCCACGGCAGGTCCGCGACAGGATCGGCGTCAGCGGGGATGTCGTCGAAGCTGTCGGCATGCCCGGTGTCGGCGCCCGCGTTGCGCAGCGGGAGCATCGGGCAGCGCCAGAAATCGAGCACAGTCTCCGCACGCTGATTGGTGACCTGCACCCGTAGCACGGCGAGGCCGGTCGCCGGCCGCCCCGGTTTCGGGCGGTTCTGGCGCAGCGCGACGACCTCCGTGCGGGTGCGCTTTGTGTCGCCCTTGTTTTGCTGTCGCAAGTGGTGCTGGCCTCGTTTGAACTTTTTGGCCTTTACGAGCTTCGACGGAGTTGTTGTCTGCCCTATCGCGAGGTGGCTGACCAGCGT
>JBOHFY010000031.1:0-6234 GCA_050699895.1 Pseudonocardiaceae bacterium | reverse complement strand
GGTATGCGATTCGGGACATGAGCCAACAGCCGCCGGAACTGGCAGAGTACATGCTTAATGCGGATGGAGATTTAGACCCTCCTGTTATAATTTTTGGTATTCCGACACTCCAGGATTAAGCGGGGGTGAGTGGGTGACACGGGTTGGCGGGGTGCGCTGAGGATGGGCCTGGGGTTTTCGCGATCTGTGATCACGAGTGAGAGGTCATGAGGGTCGAGGGCAGGGTCCCGTCATGTGGGGTGGTCGTTCAGAACGCTCGTTCTCAAGCGAAGCCTCAGTAAATTCTTACCATGATGCGGTGTTTTCGGTCGCCACACGCCGAATTGATCCATTCGTCCGTTTTGGGCTACACGTATGCACGCCATCAGGTAGTTCCAAACGAGCGCGACGGCCACTACTCTGTGTTGCAAGGACTAAGGGACGATGGGGGTTCGAGGTGGTGCGACTTCTGACTGACAGGGAAGGGGATGTGACTATGGCGGCTGAGTAAGGGGACGGCCGAGCCCGTCATCTCAGGAATTGACAATTGCAGGGTGTTGCCAAATTAGCTCTAGGAGGGGACAATTATGGCGTCAGGAAAGCTCATACTCGACGGCAAGATGATCGAGAACCCGAGTGGCTGTTACAACAGCGAATCGTGGCCAATGCGGGTGGAAAACCAGACCGACACGAACGCGGCGATCCACTTCATGGCGGACGGCGCGGGCCCGGTCGAAGCCGAGGTGGAACCGGGGGAGCGGCAGGTGTACGAGTTCGGCCGCAGCGTGTCCTTCCCCCACGCGACCGCCACCTGACTGGATACGCCTGAGGACGGCGGACGTGCCGGGTCGGGCGCGAGCGAGATGCGCTTCCGGTACACGGGAGACACTCCGGGCTCCGGCTCGATGGAGTGCTGCCGGCGGGGCGGTCAGCGCGGTAGCGCCACCGCCCCGCCGGCTGATACTAAGGAGAACGTAGGTTTCCAGACTCAAGAAATTACGTTGCCGCAGGTCAGGAATTTTCACGAGTCCAGTTACTTATGTTCTAATTAGTATGCGGTGTGGAACACCGTCGATCGAAGTATCTGAACAATCGGGTGGAGAATTCCCATCAACCCACGAGGCGGCGGGAGCGAGCGAGGAAGAAGTTCACCTCACCCGGTGGCGTGTAGCGGTTTCTGTCCAGCTTCAGCGGAATATCACCGCACTTCCGGCCTCGCCGCCACCGACTCACCGCGACCCAGTACCGCCACGAGATGACCACCGGATTCACCGCCTGGAACGAGATCGTCGGCCTCCCTGCGGCCGCCTGACCTCGGCCACCGCATAGCCACATCCCGGGCCTCACGACAGCCCAGCACACCCGGGCACCACACGACCTGACAGTCCCCGCTCAAGCGCCCGCAACACACGCCACACAATGGGCCAGCTGACGCCACACCGCTCCCCGAGCTGAGCCCCAGGCGGCAGCGGTAACCCGCCACCGCCGCCGGAGATAATCAGAGCGCGCGAGGTAGTCAGCCACGGCGTACAAGCCGGCTGCGCATACGGCCCCAACCCCGGAAAGGGATTATCACCCCACGCGAGAACCCCCACGAGATACAGACGATCATGCACCACAGCACACAGCGGATTGCGGGGGCTCAGTTTAGCGCTCAGTTCAGTACGGTTCGGACCACTCTCACCGCCTCCCTCGTCTCCGCTGACCTGGGTTCGGCGACCCCGCGTACCTGCCCGAACGCAGCCGAGTGGAATTGGAAATCGTGTTGGGCGCTTGGGTTGCGTTGGGGGTGATGGTCGGTGTCTCCGTGGCTTCCCGCTGTATTCTGTCGGCTGCCGACGCTGGGGGGAGTTCCTCGGCCCGATGGCGGGGCTGTCCGCTCCGGTGATCACCACGCTGACCGAGACCTGGAAGGCCGAAAAGCGTGCCTTCGCGGCCCGGGACCTGTCCGAGGTGGACTACGTCTACCTGTGTCTGTCCAGGGTGTAATAAATTGCGCCAGCGGCGCGTAGCCACACACCGTGGGCAGGACCCACCAGTAGATCATCTTCTGGCGATGTACCGTCGGGCTGACGCTCCCCGGTGCGCTGCTGGCAGTCTTGGAGGCGCAACCGGCATCGCTGAGCACTGGTGCCAGAAAGGTTTGCTCCGGCCTGGTCCATCGCCGTGGCACTGGTACCGATCTCTGTTTCTGTCAGTTCCCTGGGCAAGCAGTGCGGAAGCAGATCCACCGGAGGTGACCGGTCTCGATGAGGTGTCCGTGCCCTATTCGCGCCCCGGACCGGACGGTGAGGGGCATAGTCACTGGTCAGTACGTCGCGGGCACTGTTCTGTAAATCCGTCGGCTGATGTCTTCCAAGGTTCGAATCCTTGACCCGCCACGCAGCAGGATCGGCCTCCGACCAGCACGAACACGGTCGGGGGCCGATCTTCATTCAGTCCGGTTGCGTCCGGTGCTGTCCGGTAGTGCGTGGGTGATCGGGCCCTATACGGGCCCATGTTCGAGCAGGGCTTGATCGAGATCACGTGATCAGTTCGACGAGGCGACGGGTGTGCTGATCACCGTGTCCGCGCCGGCTGTCATGAGTTCGGTGGTTTTGCGGGGTTTGTTGGCATAGCCGAGGGACATGGTGCTGGTGGCGCGGGCGGCTTGGATGTCGGTCACGGAGTCGCCGATGAACGTCGCGGCTGTCGGGGGACGTTGAGCGCGGTCAGCGACTCCCCTGGTCGGGAAGCCTGTCCGTAACTTTATATACGCACGCTCGTTTAACCGCCTGTTGCGTATGTGCTAGGGGGCCTCCGTGAACGACGACAAACGACAGGCGATCGCTGTGAGAGCGCATGGGCTCCGCACCGTTCTCGGTCTGACCGCGAGTTTCGCGCTGGTTTTCGCGGGTGTCGCGGAGGCCTCGACCGATGGGACGGCCACTGAAGCCTGCGCCGCGCGCAACTCGCCGCTCGTAGGGACACCGGTTGTCTGTGCGCCGCTTCTGCGAGAAGGCCGAATTCTTCCCTTGTCGGTCGTTGGTCGGCATACGATCCTCGGAGCAACTCCGGTAGCGGCTTCCGGTTCAACAGCGCCCTGCGGCCCACACAACAGTCCGAGGGGATGCTCGTTCGCCCTGTTCGTCGGCCGTGTCCGCCGGGCACGACGAACTACCCTGGCTCTGGGCAGCCCTACAGCTGCCTTGCTGTCTACTCGGACAACGCCAACAATGGCCACCCTGTTGGCTTGCGCCAAGGCCACGCGGACCCGGCTGGCTTCGGTCTGTTGCACGCGGTTCAGGATCATAACATAGACGAGCACTCGATCGCCACAACAATTGTCAACAGCGCCGCTGGCATCGATCAAGGCAACAATCGTTTTCTCTACGGTATGACCTACGAGGTAGCGGGCGTGGGTCTCGTGTCCGTCGAGGTCATCGAAGACCGGAACCCGTCCACTGCCTCTCCCGACCGTTACGCACTGGGTGTCCTGACCGCGTACTGTGTTGGTATGACCCGCTGTCCAGATGAGGTCGATGAGAGCATCGAGGAGAGCACGGGATGAACGAACGCGATGCCGAGCAGCTGGCGGTCGTCGTCACGAAGGAGTGGACTGGGGCGTTGCCACCCTTCCTGGGCGACGCGACGTCATCTGGCGTGGACCCTGGCGAGCCTAGAGTTGGTGCGTACTGGCCTATCGGTTCTCCGGTTCCGGTCAAAGGACCTTCGGTTCGTTCCCGGGTGAGCTTCGTAGCTGCCAAAGCTTTGGGCACGAGTCTTCTATTCTGTTTCACGTTAGATGGGGAGCCGCGACAATACCTATTGTGTTTCGATCTGGCGAGGACGCCGGCTGATGATTTCCGAGTGGCCTCTGATGCAGTTTTCGAAGCCGTCATGCGTCTGATTGGCTCTTCGAGCTGGGAGGAAACCCAGCAGGGGGTACTCTCAGTGTCGCATTCCCTCACCATTGTGCTTCCAGCGAAGTAGCCGTTCCGATAAGTCACTGGGCTGGCCGGCTGGTAGCCAGGGTGACGCGCAAAGTCGTTCGTGCAGGTCAGCGCGGTGTATGATCGCTGCGGCGTCGGGATGATCTCGGGTTGATCACGGTACGGGTTTTGGGCGTGTCGCTGCTATGGTTGGCAACGGAGCCCCGTTAGGACAGGGATTGTCGAAGATTACTTGTCCCTGGGGGCTCCGTTGCCGTGCGAGTCTGGCATGCCCGCGGTGTCCACGCCAGCGGCGCAGGCCGCGTTGGAGGAGCTGGTCGCGCACGCGGTGAGCCTGCACGCCGCCAGCGGTAGTGATCTGCTGGGCTGCTTTGCCTCGGTTGTCGATCCGCGTGCCCGCTGCGGGGTCCGGCACCGGTTGGCTGCCATCTTGGCGATGTGCACCGCGGCGGTGTTGTGCGGGTGCGCCGGCCTCGATGACATCATCGCCTGGATCGGCGGTGCCGATCCCCGAGTGCTGGCTGCGCTGGGGTGCCGCCGCAACGCGCTGGGGGTCCTCACACCGCCGCACCCCGAGACGGTCCTGCGGGTGTTGGCTGACCTGGGCGCCCAGGGGCTGGCCGATCACGCTGCCGCGCGAGCTCAACCACCACGTCCCACTGGCTGGGCACGTGATCACCGTCGACGCCGGGCACACCGTGCGCGCCCACGCCCGGTTGCTGTGCGAGGAACTGGGTGCGCACTTCGTGATGACCGTCAAGACCAACACCCCCACCCTGTTCGCCGCGCTCGACGCCCTGGACTGGACTTCGGTCCCGATCGGTCACCAGGTCACCGAGACCGGGCACGGGCGCGGCGAGCGACGCACCATCCAGGTCATCGACGCACCCGAGCACATCGCCTCGCTGTTCCCCCACATCAGCCAGGTGTTCCTCATCGAGCGCTACGTGACCCGCACGGTCCGCGTACGCCGCGACAACAGCCGCCGCCACACCACCAAAATGATCACCACCGCGGTGGCGGCGTTGTGTATCACCAGCCTGTCCGCCCGCGAGGCCGCACCCGAACAAGACCTGCGCTTGACCAGTTACAACGTCAACCATCCACTCACCCTGCTGGCTTCGCCGGACTTTGCCGGGGTCCTGTCCCGGGGAGTACGATTGGCGCCCGTGACAGCCCCGAAGGCAGAGGGCGAACGGGTGGTCCTGGGCCGACGTAACAAGCTCAGCACGATGGTGCCGTTCCACTGGTCCGACGAGGCGCCGCCCGGTCTTAACGAAGTGGAGTGGGCCGAGGAGCTGGGCGCCAAGTGGGAGGGCGACGAGCTGGTCACCTACGACTACCCCACGCTCACCGACCTCCTCGAATACTACGAGAAGGACGAGTACCTACCGGACAACGACTGATACCCGTGTCGCTGTCCCGCTCATCGTCTCCGCCGACGTGCTCCTAGGCTAGGCACGTCCCCAACTACAGCGCGGCCAGTGGCCGACAATTACGCCATCCACAAGCACCCTGAGGTCACGCCTGGCGGACTAGTCGGATCTGGGACGCGATGATCAGCATTGAGGATCTGGTGACCAACGCCCATCGCCATGGCGTCCGGGAGCTTAAGCCGACTTTGTCTGTTTCCGGTTTACCGGCCAGCTCGTCCGCCCCGCCTTTCGGGACCTGCACCCGGACGGCGGCCCATCGAGCATGAGCTGGGGGAACGCCCTCGTCATTTCTTCGGAGTTCGCACGCCTGTCCGACGTGTGACGGCCCCGAGACGGCCCAGAGATCACGTGTGAGCCCCAGTTTGGAAGGCTGCGCCCACTGCGCCGTCAGAGGCCTCGATCGGTGGTCAGGCCGGGTTACGGTGCACCGCTGTTGACCGTGGTTGACCGGTGTTAATGGCACGCTAATGGCACACGCGGGGTGTTGGCCTGCCGCAGGACGGGTGCGGGTATCCCTGCCCCCGGCCCGCTACGCCTCCGGCGCCGACGTGACGGGATACCCGCTCCCTTGGTGACCCACCACGATCCGGGGCCGGTCGTGGAGCCATCCCGGGGCGAGGTCCGCCGGAGGCGCCTGCGTTTGGTTGGGGGCTTGGGACATGCCGGGTGATGCGCGCTGATCTGCGGGTGGCCTGCACCTCAGCGCGCCGCAGGTGACCGTTCCTTACAGCACGCCGACAGCACGAGGTGGTTGTTTTGCTCGCATGAAAGGTGGGCCGAAGCGGGTATCCCGTCGCGTCGGCGGGCTCGTCCTGTAGCAGGCCAGGGGCAGGGATTGAGGTGGAGCACTCGACGGCTGAACGACCCCTGCGCCTGGCCTGCTACAC
>JBOHFY010000030.1:0-9368 GCA_050699895.1 Pseudonocardiaceae bacterium | reverse complement strand
GGGGTGCACACCGGGATGACCAACACCCGCAACACTCCCGCCGAGGCCGTCGAGCTGGACTATCCGCTGCGGGTGTGGCGCTATGAGCTGCGGTCCGGCTCGGGCGGTGCTGGCGCGCATCCCGGCGGCGAGGGTCTCATCCGCGAGGTCGAGGTACTGGCCGACTGCACCCTGACCGTGCAGTCCGAACGCCGTGAGCACCCTCCGTGGGGCCTGCACGGTGGGCACCCCGGGGCGGTCGGCCGCAATATCCTGCGCCGGGCCGATGGGACCGAGGTGGAGCTGCCCAGCAAGGGCACCTGGCCGCTGCGCCGCGGCGACCGGATCCGCATCGAAACTCCCGGCGGTGGGGGCTGGGGAGCGGATAGCATGTCGCCACTATGAGTGAACGGGTGACACGGCTTGGCCTGTGCATCTCGGCGGGGCCGGATGCCGACGCGGCGGAGCTGGATGAGCTGGCTATGCAGCTGCGGGAGCAGCTGCTGGAGCTGGACATCGAGCGCGCTGACCGCGCAACCGCCGGTCAGGCGCCACCCGGTGCGCGCGCCGGTGAGGTTCTCGTGGCGGGCGCGCTGACCGTCCTGCTTGCCCAGTCTTCGGGGCTGCTCACCGCGCTCGTCGAGACGGTGCGGTCATGGGTCTCCCGCGGTAGCGGGCGCAGCGTGAAGCTGGAGCTCGACGGGGACGTGCTGGAGGTCACCGGAATCACCCGGGCAGACCAGCGTGAGCTGATCAAGACCTGGGTCGACCGTCACACCGACCGGTGACCTCAGATGAGCGACACGAGGGTCGCGCTGCTGATCGGCTGCTCTGCTTACGAGGACCCGAACTTCCAGCAGCTGCCGGCGCCAACCCTGGACATCGAGGCGTTGGAACCCGTGCTCGCCGACCCGGAAATCGGCGAGTTCGAGGTAAAGAGATCGCTCAACGAGCCGTCGTGGGAGGTCAGCGAACAGATCGAGCACTTCTTTGCCGACCGCAGACCCGATGATCTCCTGCTGCTCTACTTCTCGTGCCACGGCGTCCTGAATGACAGAACGCAGCTGCACTTCGCTACAACCAACACGAAGAAGAAGCGGCTGGGCGCGACGGCGATCTCGGCGCGATGGGTGAAGGAGCAGATGGATCACAGCCGCTCGCGGCGCATCGTGCTGCTGCTCGACTGCTGCTACAGCGCGGCATTCGCTCGGGGTCCCAGCCAAGGGAGCACCAGCACCGAAGAAGTCCTTGAGCAGCTCGGTGGCCGTGGCCGCGTGGTCATCACTGCATCGGGCAAGCTGGAGCTTGCCTACGGGTCGGAATTCACGAATGCCGTGGTCCAAGGCCTGGAGACCGGGGATGCCGACCTCAACCGTGACGGCCAGGTATCGGTCGACGAATTGTATCAATACGTGCACGAGCAGGTTCAGCGGAACAGGCCAGGACAAACACCGACGATGTCGGTGGATGGGATGTGCGGCCAGCTCTATCTGGCGAAGAACCCTCATGCGCTATTACCACTGCCGGCCGAGCTCGACCAAGTCTTAGCCAGCGAGATCGCGTGGAAGCGACTGTGGGCGGTCGACGGTTTACGGCATCTGCTGTGGGGTGACCATCCCAAAGGACAGAAGCTCAGGGCGAGACAAGCCTTGATCCGCCTGCGGGACGGTGATACCGATCTCGACGTCCGGGCGGCGGCCAGCACGGCGCTGTCCAGAGCGCCCCGGCGACCTAGCATCATGGATCATCTATGGCCACGCTATCGCTGGCTGGCCGGGGTCAGCCTCGTGCTCGTGGTGGTCTTGGTGGTGGTTCTTGTGCGGCATCTGGCACCGACAGTATCTGCCAGTTCGCCTACCCCGTGTTCTTCGCCCAGTGCCAGACCCGCCGACGGCGTGCTCTCGCTCGGGACGTTACTCCCGAAGACCGGGGAATTCGTCTACGCGGGTCCAGCGCTGGATGCTGGTGTGCGCCTGGCGATGAAGGACATCAACGACGCCGGCGGCATCCCCGGCATCGCCGTGAAGCTCGATGACGCCAACCAACGCGACGAGGGCAACCCTTTGGCTGACATCGCCGGCCAGTCGGTTGACGCGCTGCTGTCCGGCGGGGTGGATGCGATCATTGGTCCCGCAACGTCGCCGGTGGCCCTCAAGGTGATCGACAAAGTCACCTGCGCGGGCGTGATCATGTTTTCACCCTCGAACACGTCGCCGGTACTCATCACGCACCCCAGCCATGGGCTCTACTTTCGCACCACGCCCGCAACCGCGCTCGAGAGCTCTGTGCTCGGCAAGCTCGTCATCGACGACCACAATTCGACGGCGGTGGTGATGTCGAGCGACGACGCGTACGGCAACTACGTACGAGAGGCGACCGCAAAAACGATCCAGGAATCCGGAGGCCGGGTGCTCGACTCCTTTCATTACGATCCGAACGCACTCGACTACGACAAGGACATCCAACGAGTCAAGGCCAAGAACCCCGCCGCGATCGTCCTGATTGGCTTCGTGGAGAGCGCCCATATCCTTTCCAGTATGATCAAAAATGGCCTTGGCCCGCAGGAGAAACACATATACGGCACGAACGCTAATATGACCAACGCCCTGGCCAGTCAGGTAAGCCCTCGGAATCCGAGTGCCTTAGCGGGCATGAAGGGAACTGTTCCGTACGCTGGGGACGAGGCGTTCGCGAAGCGGCTGAAGGAGGCCAATCCCGGACTACAGGATTTGAACTCCGCCGCGCAGGCCTACGACGCGGTGGTGATCACCGCGCTGGCGGCGGCGGTCGCCGGAACGGACGCACCCGCCGCCGTCGCGAAGGAGATCAACGGCGTGACGAGGGCCGGCGAGAGATGCATCAGCTTCACCGCCTGCATGACGCTCGTGAAAGCCCACAAGGCCATCGCCTACGAGGGAGCCTCCGGACCGCTGCGGTTCACTGATCACGGTGAGCCCAGCACGGCCACGTACGTTATCAGCGAGATTCAAGCCGACGGCACCGTGAAACCCCTCCGGAGTGAGAGGGTCAGCTTTTAGTACGACAGACACATCCTGGATTTCGAGGTGTTGTCGCTGATCGTGGCATGCTCGGCTGGCGCGCTGGGCGCCATCGTCAGGGGGACCACAGGTCACACCTCGGACGCTATGATCACGGTTTGTGTGCGTAGGACGACACGTCGTGGCGTCCTACGCACACAAACCGTGATCATGCCCTGCCGGCCACGGATCGAGATCACATAGTGCGGCTGCCGTATTAGGACTATCCGCCAAGCACCGCACTCTGCGGTGTTGGTGAGGCTGGAGGTGCGCGGGTGGACGGCGGGACGATCGGGAGCCGGATCTGTGAGCTGCGCCGGGGGGTTTATACCCAGACTGAGCTTGCGGCGGAGGCCGGTGTCAGTGTGGACGTGATCCGCAAGTTGGAGCAGGGCCGTCGCCAGACGGCGTCGATCCCGACGTTGCACAGCATCGCCCGGGTGCTGGGCGTGGACATCGGTGAACTGCTGGGTCGCTCCCGGCCGGTGCCCTCCGGGGGCGAGGACCAGGAGCAAGTCTTAGCCATCCGCGATGCGCTGACCAGCGTGGATGACCTTTTAGGTGAGCTGGATGACGCCGATGCGCCCGATATCACCGAATTGAGCCGCTCCCTGACCTACGCCTGGGGTGCCTTCTGGGCTGGCCGGTATGGACTGCTAGCGCCGATCCTGCCCCGCCTCCTGGCCGAAGCCCAGGCCGCAACACACAACGCCACCACCGGCGGCGGTGCCCTGGCGGCGGATCTCGCCGCGCAGGTCTACCAGCTCACGGCGGGCACACTGCCAGACCTCGGCGAGGCCAATCTCGCCCACACCGCAGCCCGGGAGGCGCTGCGGTGCGCGGCTGGGGCGGCAGACCCGCTGCGGGAGGCAGTCATGCACGACATGTTGGGTTACGTTTTGATCCGCCAGGGCCGTTTCCTCGACGCCGAGCGGGTCACGGTGGCTGCCGCCGAGGCGCTCCAGCCCAGGGGTGAGGCCAGCACAGCACAGCTGTCGGTGTACGGGGGGCTGCTGCTGCGCGGGGCGACCGCCGCTTCCCGGCAAGGCCGGGCCGGTGCGGCCACCGACCTGCTGCGCGAGGCCACCGCCACCGCCGAGCACACCGGGGCCGACCGCACCGACTACGAGGTGGGGTTCGGGCCGGGCATCGTCGTCATGCAGTCTACCGACGTCGCCATGGTCACCGAGGACTACGCCGGGGCCGCTGTGATCGCTCGGCGGATGCCCCGGGACGCGGCGCTGACGGTGAAACATCGATCCCGGCACCTAGCCGACGTCGCCCACGCGCAGGTACGCCTGCGTCGTTACCAGGCTGCGGAGTCGGTGTTGCTGACCATGGAGCGAGGCGCCCCGGACTGGACCGCGCATCACCGGCTACCGCGGCTACTCGTCAGCGAGTTACTCACCCGGGGGCGCCCGTCCACACGGCTGCAAGACCTCGCCCAACGCCTGCACGCCACCCCAGGCCGCGCCCGCCACAGTCAGTAACCGCCGGTAACACAGGACCGGACGATCACGGGTCGGGCACGGCTGCGCTGCGGCGACCGGATCCGCATCGAAACCCCCGGCGGTGGCGGCTGGGGAGCCGGATAGCATGCCAAGGTGACTGAGGGGGTTGCACGGCTTGGCCTGTGCATTGCGGCGGGACCGGAAACCGACGCTGAAGAACTGGATGAGCTCGCTGCGCAGCTGCGTGAACAACTGCTGGAACTGGACATCGAGCGCGCTGATCGCACGACTGCGGATCAGGCACCGCCCGGTGCGCGCGCCGGTGAGCTTCTCGTGGCGGGCGCGCTGACCGTCCTGCTTGCCCAGTCTTCGGGGCTGCTCACCGCGCTCGTCGAGACGGTGCGGTCGTGGATCTGTCGCGGTAGCGGGCGCAGCGTGAAGCTGGAGATCGACGGCGACGTGCTGGAAGTCACCGGGATCACCCGGGCAGACCAGCGCGAGCTGATCGAAACCTGGATCGACCGTCACACCGACCGGTGACCTCGGATGAGCGACACGAGGGCCGCCCTGCTGATCGGCTGCTCTGCTTACGAGGACCCGGCCTTCCCACCGCTACCCGCGCCAGTCCAGGACGTCGATGCGTTCAGACGCGTGCTCGCCGACCCGACGATTGGTGATTTCACGGTAGGCACGCTGCTCAACAAACCGTCCGTGACGGTCAGCGAACAGATCGATCACTTCTTTTCCGACCGCAAGCCCGATGATCTCCTGCTGCTCTACTTCTCGTGCCACGGGGTCCTGGATCCGCGAGGACGGCTGTACTTCGTGACAGCCAACACAAAAAAGGGCCGGTTGGACTCAACGGGGATCCCGGCGCGATGGGTGAAGGAGCAGATGGACCACAGTCGCTCGCAGCGCATCGTGCTGCTGCTCGACTGCTGCTACAGCGGCGCGTTCACCAGGAGTCTCAGGCGTAGGAGCGCCGACGCCGAGGAGATCCTCGAGCAGCTCGGTGGCCGGGGCCGCGTGGTCATCACCGCGTCGGACAAGATGGAGTACGCCTACGGGTCAGAATTCACCAATGCCGTGGTCCACGGTTTGACGACCGGGGCGGCTGACCTCGACGGCGACGGCCAGGTATCGGTCAGTGAGTTGTATCACTACGTGTACGACCAGGTCCGGCGGAACACGCCAGACCAAACGCCGACAATGTCGGCGGACGGGATGCGCGGCCAGCTCTACCTGGCGAAGAATCCCCATGCGCTATTACCACTGCCAGCCGAGCTCGAACAAATCTTAGCAAGCGAGATCACATGGAAGCGATTGTGGGCGGTCGACGGTTTACAACGCCTGCTGCGTGGTGACCACCCGGGAGGACAGAAACGCGCGGCGAGACAAGCCCTGGCCCGCCTGCATGACGACGACACCGATCTCGACGTTCGGGCAGCCGCCAGCGAGGCCTTGTCCACAGTTTCCCGGCGACCTGCCATCGCAGATCATCAGCGTCGACACCATCGCTGGTTGGCCGGGACCGGAGTCGGCCTCGTGCTCGCGATGGTCTTGGTGGTGACTGTGCTGCATTCGACGCCGACAGTATCCGCAGGTCCGCCCATCCCGTGTTCGCCCAGCACCAGACCCGCCGACGGTGTGCTCTCGCTCGGGACGTTACTCCCGAAGACCGGGGCATTCGCTTCGAGGGTCCAGCGCTGGATTCTGCTGTGCGCCTGGCAATGAAGGACATCACCGATGCGGGCGGCATCCCTGGCATCGCCGTGAAGCTCGATGACGCCAACCAGCGCGACGAGGGCAACCCTGCCGCAGACACCGCCAGCCAGTCGGTCGATGCGCTGCTGCCCGGCGGGGTGGATGCGATCATCGGTCCCGCGACGTCGGCGGCGGCTATCAAAGTGATCGACAAGATCACCTGCGCAGGAGTGATCATGTTTTCGCCCTCGAACACAGCATCGGTGTTCACCACCTACCCCGCCCATGGGCTCTACTTCCGCGCCGCGGCGCCAAACGCGCTCGAGGCCTCTGTGCTCGGCAAGCTCGTCATCGCTGACCACAACTCGACCGTGGTGGTAATGTCACACGACGACGTATCCGGCAATTCTTTACGGGAGGAGACCGAAAAATTAATTCGAAAATCCGAAAGCCACATACTCGACTCCTTTCATTACGACCCGAACACACTCGACCACAACAAGGAAATCCAGCGGGCCAAAGCCAAGAACCCTGACGCGATCGTCCTGATTGGCGCTGCGGAGAGGACCAATATCCTCGTCAACATGATTAAGAATGGCCTTGGCCCGAGGAGCAAACGAGTGTACGGCACCAATATGACCAACACCTTGGCCGGTCAAGTCAGTCCGCAGGATCCGGGTGTCTTGAAGAGCATGGAGGGGACCATACCGAACACTGGAGACGAGGCGTTCGTAAAACGGCTGCGAGAGAGCAATCCTGGACTACAGGATCTGACCTACTCCGCCCAAGCCTACGACGCGGTGGTGATCACCGCGCTGGCGGCAGCCGTCGCCGGCACGGACGAGCCCGCCGCCGTAGCGAAACAGATCAACGGCGTGACGCGGGGCAGCGAGAGATGCACCAGCTTCGCCGCCTGCATGGTGCTCGTCAAAGCCCACAAGGACATCGCCTACGACGGAGCCTCCGGGCCACTGGAGTTCACCGATCACGGCGAGCCCAGCTCGGCCACGTACGTTATCAGCGAGATTCAAGCCGACGGCACTGTGCAGCCCCTCAGAAGCGAGAAAGTCGGCTTGTAGGATTATCCGTCAAGCAGAAATCACACAGCGAACGAGACCGCCAAGCAGCTGACCCGGATTTCCGCGCCGCGCCCGCCGGCACTGGGGCTCCCGAGCTCAACAGCACTGCTGTTGAGCTCGGATTGACCAGCTCTGCCGTTGAGTTCGGGAACCCAGGAGCGGGCGGGAACCCAGGAGCGGGCGAGGCACCAGGCGGCGGTGAGATGACCTTTGGGTAGCGGCGGCTGTGGATTCCCGGGCTGCTTATGCGATCGTGCCCCTGGTGGGGCAACCGCACCATCCGCTACGGATTCACCCGACCGTTGCCCCGAACCAGTTGCGCGGAAATATGCGCTAACGCTCTGGGCTACCGTGCCGGCGTAGAACCGCGCTCGCCCTGTTGCCTACGGCTGGTCGGTACGGTGAGCGCGGGACACCGCAGCCTGCGGTGTCGGTGAGGCTGGAGGTATGCGGGTGGACGGCGGGACGATCGGGAGCCGGATCTGTGAGCTGCGCCGGGGGGCTTATACCCAGACCGAGCTCGCGGTGGAAGCCGGTGTCAGTGTGGACGTGATCCGCAAGTTAGAACAGGGCCGCCGCCAGACGGCGTCGATCCCGACATTGCACCGCATCGCCCGGGTGCTGGGCGTGGACATCGGCGACCTCCTGGGCCCCTCCCGGCCGGTGCCCGCCGGGGGCGAGGACCAGGAACGGGTCGTGACCATCCGCGATGCGCTGACCAGCGTGGATGACCTTTTAGGTGAGCTGGATGACGCCGATGCGCCCGATATCACCGAATTGAGCCGCTCCCTGACCTACGCCTGGGGTGCCTTCTGGTCGGGCCGGTATGGGCTGCTGGCGCCAATGCTGCCCCGCCTGCTGGCCGAGGCTCAGGCCGCGATGCACAACGCCACCGCCGGTGGCGGTGGCGTGGCGGCTGACCTCGCCGCGCAGATCCACCAGCTCACGGCGGGCACACTGCTAGACTTCGGCGAGGCCGATCTCGCCCTCGTCGCGGCCCGGGAGGCGCTGCGGTGCGCGGCTGGGGCGGCAGACCCGCTGCGAGCGACCTCCATCCACTGCGCCCTGGGCCACGTGCTGATCCGCCAGGGCCGGTGCCTCGACGCCGAGCGGGTCACGGTGGCCGCCGCCGAGGCGATCCAGCCCCGAGGTGAGGCCAGCGCGGCGCGGCTGTCGGTGTACGGGGGGCTACTGCTGCGCGGAGCCGCCGCCGCCGCCCGGGAGGGCCGGGCCGGTGCGGCCAGCGAGCTGCTGAGCGAAGCCGCCGCCGTTGCCGAGCGCACCGGGGCCGACCGCACCAACTACGAGGTGGGGTTCGGACCGGGCATCGTCGTGACGCAGTCCACCGACGTTGCCATGATCGCCGAGGACTACGCCGGGGCCGCCGCGATCGCCCGGCGGATGCCCCGCGACGCTGCGCTAACGGTGAAGCACCGATCCCGGCACCTGGCCGACGTCGCCCACGCGCAGGTGCGCCTGGGCCGTTATGACACCGCGGAGTCCGTGTTGCTGACCCTGGAGCGAGGCGCCCCGGACTGGACCGCGCATCACCGGTTGCCGCGACTACTCGTCAGCGAGTTACTCACCCGGGGGCGCCCGTCCACACGGCTGCGAGACCTCGCCCAGCGCCTGCACGTCACCCCAGGCCGCGCCCGCCACGGTCAGTAACCGCCGGTAACACAGAAGCAACGATCACGGGTCGGGCACAACGCCCGACCCGTGATCGGCCGCCATGCCCGACAGTAAGACCGTGACCATTGACCTGGCCCCGGCGGCCTCACCAGCACCGAGAGGTGCTCGATGACCGACCTACCCCTGCCGCGCTGGAACGGCAAGTGCCCCAGGGTGATTCCCGCGACATCTGTGCCGCGCCGGGGCCCGGTGGGTGTCACCACCCTGGTGCTGAACACCCGCAGCGGTGTGATTGAGCTGGACCCGCAGGCCGTCGGCGCCTGCACGATCACGATTAATAAGGACGCGGCCCGGAGGCTCCGCGACGCGCTGAGCGAGTGGTTCGGGTGAGCGAGGCGCCGGTGGTCTGGTTCCTGCGGTCGATCGGTGATCATGACACACACCGGGGCGCGCTGCGCCCCGCAGAGGGCACCGTGGTCGCCGCC
>JBOHFY010000029.1:0-2027 GCA_050699895.1 Pseudonocardiaceae bacterium | reverse complement strand
GTGGCAACACCACCGGTGGCCAGCAGCAGACGGCCTGGTAATGCCACTGGCGTGAGCCCCGCGGCCGTGATGATGTGGCACACGCCGACCCCCACCAGCGCCGTGGTCATGAACCACGGGTCAGTGGCCCCCCGGGAAGCCAGGGCGCTGATCGTCTGGGTCACCGGATTGAACCCACCAAGCTGGCGGGTTGCGGCGAGTTGCCAACCACCGATCAGCAGCACGGGGGCACTGGCTGAGGACAACACAGCCCACCAGGGCACCGGCTCACTCTGCATGGGCTCCCTTGCCGAGGACTACGACATCGCCACCGCTGACCGTGTAACGCTCCCGGTCCAGGGCAGGATCCACCCCAACCTGGGCGCCATCGGGGATCACCACGTTCTTGTCCAGGATCGCCCGCCGCACCACGGCACCCTTGCCTACCCGCACACCAGGCATCAGCACACTGCCCTCGACGTAGGCACCAGCCTCGACCACCACATCGCTCGACAGCACCGAGTGGCTCACCTGCCCCGCTGAGACGATCGAGCCCGCCCCCACGATCGACTCCTGAGCCGCGCCACCCTGGACAAACTTCGCGGGCGGCAGCGGGGGCATCGCGGTGCGGATCGGCCACGCCCGGTTGTACAGGTTGAACACCGGATGCACCGACACCAGGTCCATGTGCGATTCGTAGTAGGTGTCCAGCGTGCCGACATCGCGCCAGTAGCCGCGGTCGCGGTCGGTGGCGCCGGGCACCACGTTGTCGGCGAAGTCGTACACCGCCGCTTCCCCGACATCCACCAGCATCGGGATCACGTCGCCGCCCATGTCGTGGTCGGAATCCTGGCTGGCGGCGTCAGCGCGCAGCGCGGACAGCAACAATGTGGTGGTGAACACGTAGTTCCCCATCGAGGCGAAGGCGACGTCAGGATCGTCCGGCGTGCCCGGGGGCACCACCGGCTTCTCCAGGAATTCGGTGATCCGCCCCGAGGCGTCAGCACCGATACACCCGAAGGCGCTGGCCTGCTCGCGTGGTACCCGGATCCCGGCGACGGTCACGCCCGCGCCGGTGGCGATGTGCTGCTCCACCATCTGTGAGGGGTCCATCCGGTACACGTGGTCGGCACCGAAGACGACGATGTATTCCGGCGCTTCGTCGTACACCAGGTTGAGGGACTGGAAGATCGCGTCCGCGCTGCCGGTGTACCACCGAGGGCCGAGCCGCTGCTGGGCGGGCACCGGGGTGATGTACTGCCCCAGCATCGACGACAGCCGCCACGCCGTGGTGATGTGCCGATCCAACGAGTGTGACTTGTACTGGGTGAGCACGCAGATCCGAATGTAGCCGGCGTTGACCAAATTGGAGAGCACGAAGTCGATCAACCGATAGTTGCCACCAAACGGCACAGCCGGTTTGGCCCGGTCCGCCGTCAGTGGCCACAACCGCTTTCCCTCACCGCCGGCGAGAACGACGCCCAGTACATGCGGCTGTCCCTTCACGATAGGTCACCCTAGCGCCGGTTGCACCGTATAGCCACTTGAGAGCCGCCCCAGCTCATCGAATGTTCGGTAGCGTGACGCAGCGTGCGTATCGGAGTTCTGACCCGGGAGTACCCGCCCGAGGTGTACGGCGGTGCCGGGGTGCACGTCAGCCACCTGGTACCCGAGCTGCGAGCACGGTGCGAGGTCGAGGTGCATTGCTTCGGCGCCCCGCGCCCGGAAGCGCACGCCCACGCCGTCGCGCCGGGACTGGCCGGCGCGAACCTGACCCTGCAGACCTTGTCAGTGGACCTGGCGATGGCCGACGCACTGGGTGGCGTGGACCTCGTGCACTCGCATACCTGGTATGCCAACATGGCGGGCCACCTAGCCCGGACCCTGCACGGTGTGCCGCATCTGGTCACCGCGCACTCGCTGGAGCCGCGCCGGCCGTGGAAGGCCGAGCAGCTCGGCGGTGGTTACCGGGTGTCCTCCTGGGTGGAACGCACCGCTTACGAGCACGCTGACGCCATCATCGCGGTCAGCGATGGCATGCGCGCCGA
>JBOHFY010000028.1:0-13639 GCA_050699895.1 Pseudonocardiaceae bacterium | reverse complement strand
ACACAAACCGTGATCTTCTTGTCTGGGCGACGACGGCGCGTCGAGCGCCGGTGGCCGCAGGTGCCGTTGCGGAAGCGTTGGTTGAACAGTTGCTCGCCCGTGTGCGCGAGCGGGAGTCGATGGTGGCGCGACGATTGCGGGTGATCGCCGAGCTGAAACGCTGCCTGACGGTGCTGGCCACTATGGTGTCGATGTGACCGCCGCAGCCTCCGTCAATCCCTTCGCCGTCTCGCCTGTGCCGGCCCTTCCGCCAGACACCACGCCGATCGCGATCCGCGACGCGCTGATCGACGAGGAGCGCGCCGAGTTCGAGCACGCCTATCAGGACGCCATCGCCGAGGCCGCCCACACACTGGACCTGACCAGGGTCCTGGACGTGCTGCGCAACTATTACCGGATCGCGTGGCTCACCCAGCGGCAGGGCCCCGAGGCGCACCGGCGGATGCTGGATCACGTCGAGCACGCGCTTCGAACGGGTGAAGCTTCCCCCGGCAGCGTGTCGGTAGAAGAAGTCAAGGCCCTGCTCCAGGAGCGGCTCGGTCGGTAGGTGTACCGCGTCGTCACCTACAGCGAGGCGCTGGAGCAGATCGCGGCGCTACCCGCCGAGGCGCTGCCTTCCTACGCCGAGGTGATTGGCGTGCTGGAGCTGGCACCATCGGGCGGCCGACCCTACAACGACGACAAGCCGGACGGCCCGATGCGGGAACTGGTATTCGGTGCCAACGGCGAGGGTGCGGCCACTTATTTGATCTTGGAACAACAGCGGGAGGTCCACGTGATCCTTGTGCAGTGGGTCGGTTAACCCGTCCCACAGGCGGATCGTTGACCGGGCACCCACGCCCCAACGCGGGCTGGCCGCCCAGATCGGCCAGGGAATCGGATTCCTGGTGAGACATCCAGTGCTGCGCATGCTCGCGCTCGCGGCCAGCCTGAACAACCTCGTCTTCTCCGCTATCTTCGCCCTCGACATGGTCTTCCTGACCACCGTCGTCGGGCTTGAGTAGGCGCTCGTGGGGCTCCTTCTGGCCTCAGGCGCGGCCAGCGCCGTGCTGTTCGCCATTGCACACGTGGTGATCGGGATCGGGGTCATGGTGTTCAACATCATGCAGGTCAGTTACCGCCAACGGGTGCCCAGCTCACATGCTCAATCGGATGTCGGCGATGTTGCGCTTCGCGGTGTGGGGTGCGGCGGCGCTGGGCGGTGCGCTGGCCGAGCAGGTGGGTGTGCGGCCTGTCCTGTTGATGCTGACCACCGCCCTGGTCGCGGCCTCCCCGTTACTATTGTGACGTCTGCGGCGCGCTCACCGAAGCTGTCCATCGGCGCCGCGTTCAAGCGAATCAAGCAGATCGCTGTGGTGAGGTAGCGCGGGTCCCGGTCGAGGATCCCCAAATCGGGTCGGATCATGGGCCGAGGTCCCAGAGCAAGCGGTAGGACGTGCTTCGTCGTGGGTCTGGGTCGACGCTGTAGGCGTCCAGAAGGTAGCGTTCCCACCCGGCCCCGTAGTTCCACCGGGTGCTCCATGTAGCGACGGCCAGGTCAGCCCATCGGTCGGCGATGCCGAGCACACCGAAGTCGACATGACCGCTCCAGTGCCCGTCGTCGCCGATCAGAGTGTTAGGTGCGCACGCATCCCCGTGGCACACGACGAGCTGGTCGATCGCCGGCGGGATGTCGGCGATCCCCAGCGCGGCGGGCACGTCGAGTGATCGGTGATCAGTGTGCCAGCCCGCTGGATCGAGGCGGCCCTGCGCCGCTCGTCGATGCGCGTCGGCGATCCGGGCTTCGTTCGACCATGAGAATGGGCAATCGTTGACCGGCAGCGTGTCGTGTAGGGCGCGAAGTCCCTCCCCGATTGCGGTGACCGCCGTCTTCGGATCAGCTGTCCAACGATCGCTCACCGCGTTGTCTCCCGCCACGCCGACGGTGATCATCCACGCACCCTCGTCGTCACTGCCGTGGTCGAGCACTCGGGGTACGGCCAGGAACGAGGCCGCCCAGCGCAACCGAGCGATCTCACGATCCAGGTCAAGGCCGCTACCGGCTGGCGCCCACTTGATGAACTCGCGACCGAGCCGCGCCTCGACCTCAAAAGTCAACCCACCGAGCTCGTTACGCCACACAGGCGTGCAAGGACGCCCCGCGATGAGTGCACGCACCTTCGATGGCAACAACTCCGTATCCGACGGTCGGCCAGCAAGCACCCGAGCATCCTCCCTCAGCCAGCGGCCCTGCGCCGTGTCATTCTCAGAATCCGTCCCGGTCTCGACCATCCCGAATTCGACCGTTTTCCGACTTTCGAAGGAAGGGCCGACCTACATGGCTGGCGACGGGTCTGCGCGGCGGGCGACGTGGAGAACAGCCCCCCAGTGACGGCGAAGGCGTCCATCTGGTCGTTGGTTGAGGCGTCGGGTGATCTCGGCGTAGAGCCGCTGACGCTGCCATCCCTCCATCGCGATGTGCCCGGAGAACGTGTCCAGCAGTCGCAGGTACTCCTGGGCGTTGTAGCTGATCTCCCAGTCGAAGTGGTTTACGACGACGTCGGCGAACAGACCGCTTTCTTCGATCTCGTCGCGGCTATCGGTCAGCCGTCCGGGATGGGGCCACGTCGCGTCCTGGGGCAGACCTTCACCGATCTCGTCGTAGACGTCTTGAATATCGAAGAAAAACGGGTCACCGCCGTCGGGGAACACGTGGGTGTCGCTCCACAAGCCGAGGTGGCCGCCGGGGCGCAGCAGCTCCCAGGCCCGTCGATAGCGCAGTGCCGGGTCGATCCAGTGCCAGGCCGTTGCGGCGAAGACCAGGTCGAACCGGTCGCCGGCCGGTGGGTGCCAGATCTCGAACGCGCTGTTGATGATCGTCACGTTGGGGAAGCCCGCCAGGTTACGTCGGGCTGCAGCGGCCAGCTTCGGACCGATCTCGATGCACGTGATCTGAAAGCCGCGGCGGGCCAGGGACAGGGTTGCCTTCCCCGTGGCGCATCCGAGCTCCACGAGCCGGTCACCAGTCTTGAGCCCGGCCGTGTCGATAAGGGTCTCGTAGAGCTGCTCGGGATAGTCGGGCCGAGCCTGCTGATAGAGATCGGCCGCTGAGTCGAACGTGGTCTTTAACCGCTGCTGGTCGGCTGCCATGCGGCAATCCTCGCTGGGCTGTCCCGGATCGCCGACCTGCTGCACCGATGATCAATGCCAGGTGTCCTCGCCGTCGGTAACACCGGATTCCGTTCCAAAACCCTCTGCACCCCTGCTCCCCGCTGCAGCAGATGCGTGACTTCGACGATTGAACCGCACCCGACTCGGCCCGGCGCCGATTGCTAGCGTGTCCTGATAAAGGATCTGCCTGAGGGCTTGGATGAGGAGCGCCTGCTGCACAGTCTGGGCGACTTCGGTATCATGCCCGCGACAATCACTTATGCGCCGGTCGGGTTCGGCGACTACCATTGGAAGATCACCGGTGCCGACGGCGGGCGATGGTTCGCCAGCGTCGCCGATCTGGAGCACAAGGAGCACTGCGGGGACGGGGCCGTGGCGGCCCTCAACGGCTTGCGCCGAGCCATGGACACTGCGGTCAGAAGCCGACGCCCCAGGAGCACGACCAGATCCTCGACCTGCTCGCCGACCTGCACAGCCGCACGCCCCCGGAGACCACCCCGGTGACCGTGCTGGACCCCGCGGGGCGCGGCAGCGTGGACACGGCTCTCCGCGAACCCGTCGGCGAATGGCGGGGCGGCCCCTTCTCCGAGCTCGCGCGCGACCTGTTCGCCGAGAACGTCGGCCTCCTGCACGCCCGCCTTGAGGAGTTCGACTGACTGGCCGAGGAGGTGCGGCGACGGGGGGCACCCCACGTCGTGACGCACGGTGAGCCGCACCTCGGCAACCTTATCCTGGGAGACGATGGCTATCTGCTGGTCGACTGGGACACGGTGGGTCTCGCTGTTCCCGAGCGCGATCTGTCGGTCCTCTCGGATTCCCCCCTCGCCCTCGCCCGGTACGCGGAGGTGACCGGGCGAACCCCGGATGCGGCCGCTCTGGCGCTCTACCGGCTGCGCTGGAGCCTGGTCGATGTGGCCGAGTTCATCACGTGGTTCCGTGGCCCCCACTCCCGCACCTCCGACACCGAAGCGGCCTGGCAGGGCTTCACCGGGACCCTCGATCACCTTCGCGCCCCGTTGAAGGCTAAAGCGTGATCCCAACCGGCGTAGGCAATGCTGGGCCAGCGCCCGGCCGGCCAGGGGGTGGATGCGGACAGGGCGGCTGTCCGCATCCGACATTCCGGGCGTTTTGCGATGCCACGCCGTCCAGGGTGCAGGGTGGGAGCAGCCACTGGTCGTGCGGAGGGGAGGCGTTGTGGGGCAGGTGCCGAGGGAGTTGACTCCGTTGGAGTCGGCGTTGCATTTCTTTGGTGCGCAGCTGCGGCACTGGCGAACGGTGCGCGACCTGTCGCAAGTCGCGCTCGGGCGGCGGACTCATGACAGTGGCGCCTTGATCGGCAAGATCGAGAAAGGTGAGCGGTTTCCCAGCCTCGCCCTGACCCAGCGCCTGGATGCCGTTCTGGACACTGGCGGGGCACTGGAACGGCTCTGGCCGCGGGTCGAACACGAGCGAGCAACCCGCGACACACGCGGTGACACACCGGCCAGCGACGACGGGTCTGTCCCGAGTGACCTGGGGCTCGCTTGGTCGGCCACACCGCAGGCTACGGTGGAGGTGGTCACGAAACTGTGGAGGTCGGACGTGGACCGGCGGTCGGCCCTCGCGTCAGCGGTCTGGGTCGCCTCGGCGTTCGCGGGACCGACGCGCGAGTGGTTGCTGAACCGGGGAGACGAGGTCCTCGGCGATGGATCCGGTCGGGCAGTGGGTCAGCGTGACGTTGACGCGTTGTGGGCCATGAACGATGCCTTCGCCATCGCCGACCAGCGGCTCGGCGGTGGGTATGCCCGTTCCACGCTCCTGCACTATGTCAACCGGGTCGTGCTCCCGCTGCTCCACGGCCGCTACAACGACACTATTGGCCGGGAACTGATGGCCGCGACCGCGCGGCTGTGCAATCAGTGTGGGTGGATGAGCTTCGATTCCGGTAAGCAGGGGCTTGCTCAGCGCTACTACATCCAAGCGCTGCGGCTGGCCCAGGCCAGCGGGAACCGCGCACTGGGCGCGCACATCCTGGCCGACATGTCGATCCAGGCGCACTACCTCGGCGATGCACCCCAAGCACTCGAGCTGGCCAGCGCCGGACTCAATACCAGCCTCGACTGCGGCGCACTCTCGGAAGCCGCCCGGTGCGCTGCTCTCCAAGGCAACGCGCACGCCTTACACGGCGACCGGCGAGCCAGCGCCCACGCCTGCACCGTCGCGGAGAAAGCGCTGGACCGGGCCAGGCCCGCGGACGAGCCCGCGTGGATCCAGTTCTTTACCGCCAAAGTGTTGACCGGCGAAATGCTGCTCATGGCCGTTGACCTGGGTCACCACCGGGACGTGCAGCGCTTGGCCCCCGGAGCGCTGGACTCGCCAGATCACCTGGAGCGTCGCCGTGTCCTGTTGACGACCTACCTCGCCAGCTCCTACCTGCCCTCAGAAGACAACCGGCACAGCGACATCGACCAGGCTTGCCACCTGCTGGGCCAGGTGATCCCGGCCCTGGGCTCGCTCAGCAGTGCCCGGATCCTGGAACGGGTCAACTCGCTGCGCCGCGCGCTGGCCGCACACGCTGGGCGCCCGAGCGTCCAGGAGGTCGAGGACCGCTTCCGCTCCACCATCGCGCCGGTGTGCACACGCCTGTGAGTGCCAACGCCGCACGCGGTCCCCACTAATCCCCAGCTCACTGAGCTCAGGTGGGTGGGTCGCGTAGCGCGGTGCGCAGTGCCGCGAACACCTCGAACTCCCGGCACAGCCGCAGCGGGCCTGCCTGGGGTGGGTGGACCCAGGTGAGTGGCCCACGGGGGGTCACAGTGGGAGGTAGTGGCAGTGCCCCGGTGCTGCGGTGCACGCTGCGGGGGTAGGGCGGTGCCATGCTGTGGCGCTCGGTGGCCAAGATCACTCGGTGCTCGGGCGCGTCGGGATGGATCATCAGCGCGGGTGGGGGGCAGTCCCACTGGGTGAGGATCCTGGTGGCGTGTGTGGCCAGTGGCGCGGGAATGGTCAGCGCGACGGTGTCGGGTTCGAGGTCCAGCCACGCTTGGTCACCGCGCAGGGTCACTGGCCAGCCCCATGCGCGGTAGCAGCCCGCGGCTGTCAGCGGATCGGTCGTGCGGCTGATCCGACCGGCTGGGGACGGTGTGGCCGGTGCTGGTGGGGTGCTGGCGCGCCGGCGGCGGTTGATCATGCACAGGGCGCAGGGAATGCCCTGGCCGGGGCTCACCGTCTCCACCAGATCCTGGCGCAGCAACGAGCCGCACAATGCCACTCCAGCGGTGCTGGCCTGGCACTCGGGCGGCGGCGGCACCAGGTGAACTGTGCTCCCGGTCTCCCCGACCACACCCGGTCGATAGCGTAGTAGCACCATCGGCTGGGCCCCGGCCATCGCTGCGGGACCGGCCATGGGGTGGCCGTTCACGGCACTCATCACGGCCTCCCGCTCAACAGGGTGTCGGCATGGATCACCGGCGTGCCGGTCCGGGCGCGGCGGGTGGTGGGGCGTCGGCTAGCCCTAACTCGTCGGCCAGCAGACTCAGCAGCAGCACCTCATCAAACTTATGCAGGCACAGCGTCGCCTTGCCGTGCACCTGGCACTGGCGCCACCGCGCTCCGAACACTGACCCAGGCCGGCGGCAGGACTGACAGCGACCCCACTGATCAACCGGATGATCCACCAACAGCGAGTACAGGGTGACCACCGCCCGACACTCGACGGAGCCGATCCCGCCCATGCCGCTCGGGGACTCCAGTACGGCACACAGGACACCGCGCAACGCCGCACGCAGCGGATCGCCTCTGTCGAGGCGGCCCTGACGCCGACGATTGTTGATCACGGTGGTTACCTCCTGGGGTCTCGCTGGTGGGGTTTCGGATGAGTCGCTCTGCGTAGACAATGCTGGGCGGACGCCTGGCCGGCCAGGGGGTGGGTGTGGACAGGGTGGCTGTCCACATCCGACATTCCGGGCACGTGGTGGCGCCACGCCGCTCAGGGTGCAGGGTGGGAGCAGTCACTGATCGTGGGGAGGCGAGGCGTCGTGGGGCAGGTACCGAAGGAGCTGACTCCGCGGACTCATGACAGTGGCGCTTTGATCAGCAAGATCGAGAAAGGTGAGCGGTTCCCCAGCCTCGACCTGACCCGGCGGCTGGACGTCGCTCTGGACACCGATGGGGCGCTGGAACGGCTCTGGCCGCGGGTCGACCACGAGCGAGCGACCCGCGACGCGCCCAGTGACCCACCGGCCAGCGGCGACGGATTCATCACGGGTAGCCTGGGTCTCGCGTGGACTGCCACCCCGCACGCTACGGTGGAGGTGGTCGCACAGCTGTGGAGGTCGGACGTGGACCGGCGGTCGGTTCTCGTGTCGGCGGCCTGGGTCGCCTCGGCCTTTGCTGAGCCGATGCGCGAATGGCTGCTGAACCGCGAGGATGAGGTTGCCCAGGGCTGGGCCGCTCGACACGTCGCCCAGAGCGACATCGACGCGCTGCGGGAAATGTGTGAGGCATTCACCGACGTCAGCCGGCGGCTCGGCGGTGGGTATACCCGTTCCACGCTCCTGCACTACACCAACCAGGTTGTGCTCCCGCTGCTCCAGGGCAGCTACAACGACGCCATCGGCCGGGAACTGATGGCCGCGACGGCGCTGCTGTGCGATCTATGCGGGTGGATGAGCTGGGATTCCGGCAGGCAGGGGCTTGCCCAGCGTTACTTCATCCAGGCTCTGCGGTTGGCCCAGGCCAACGGGAACCGCGCGCTGGGCGCGCGCATCCTGGCCGACCTGGCGACGCAGGCGCACTCCCTCGGCGACGCCGCCAGCGCACTGGACCTGGCCAGCGCCGGACCTACCCTCGGACGGTAACCCGCACAGTGACCTCGACCGGGCTTGCGACCTGCTGGGCCAGGTGATCCCGTCCCTCGGCTCGCTCAGCAGCGCCCGCAGCCTAGAACGGGTCAACTCAGTACGCCGCGCGCTAGCCCCACACGCTGGGCACCCGAGCGTCCAGGAAGTCGAGGACCGCTTCCGCTCCACCATCGCACCGGTGGCCACCCCGCTGTAAGCGCTACGGTTGATCACAGCCCTCGGGTTAGCGCCGCATGGCTCGGTACGCCCATGACTGGGCGAAGTAGGCGTTCGCGGCTGGGATGTACCGCAGCACCACCCCGACGACCGACGCGACCAGTGCGGCGGCGAGCAAGAACAGACGGAAAATTTCACCCCCCGACAGGAATTCGGCGGCGAGGATGACCGGAACCACCCCGCTCAGCATGGCGGAGTTGATAAAGACAGCCATGACCGTGATCCGAGCCCGGTTTCGGCCCCCAAAAACTGCTCTGACGAGCGCGCAATAGATAACGATTATCGTGAAGGAATTAACGAAGGAATCAGCGGACTCGTTGAGAATCACTTCTCGGACAGACGCAAGGAACAGTAGGACTATGCCGAGGATGAGCAGGATCGCAGCCACGTTCACCACGCGCGGCCTCGCGGGGGGTCCAATCGGGACGGCATGCGGGCCTGCCGGGTCAATGGTCAAGGGCTGCGGCCAGGCGAGCATCAAGGCTGGCCAGCACATCTGTGGTGACCGTGCCGAGGTGTTTGGTCAACAGGCTGCGCCGTACGGCCATCAGGCCGGCGGCGGCATCAAGCCAGACCGGGGTGTCATCCAGGATGACGGAGACGGCGAGCACGTGACCGGGGTCGGTGTCAGTGACCTGCACCCCGTATAGCACGCGGTATGCGGCATTATCGATCACGGCTTGCGCCGACACCAGCACCACGACACGTTCTCGCATCCCACCGACCTGGTAGTGCCAGACGTCACCCCGCAGCACGCCGCTCCCATCCGTCCTGATCGAGGCGTGCAGCCTGTTCGGCCAAGTCGAGTTCAGCGGCGGCCTGGTCCTCGTCCCGTTGCCGGTCAGCGCCGGTGTAGGGCCTAGCCGACGGCCCGTAGTCGGTGAGGATGTGCCGGCGCAGAACCCTGGACACCACTGCCGACATGGACACACCGTCCAGCTCAGCGGCTCTCTGCACCAGAGACAAGGCTACTGAGTCCACGCTGAGCGTGATCTTAGTGGTAGTTGCCATACCTGAAGACCCTACTATAAGACCGGGTGATTGAGCCCGACTGGCCCTGGCCGGTCACCCGCGCAACGGTAGCGGGTGGTGTAGACGGCGGAAACCCCATCCGAGGTGGCCAGTGCTCCCGAACGTGTCCTCAGCCGCAAGGTAGCGCGTTCCCGCAGGTCAAGACGTTGGACTTGAGCGCTAGTTTGCGGCACAACCAGTCCCTGGAGTCGTCTTTCGTGCACCGCTGACCAGGGACAACAGCCCACTTTGCGGCTGAGGACACGTTCGGGAGCACTGGGCCGGCTACGGCAGCATCCCGGCGGGCCACTGGTCGAGGTGGTCGACGCACCGAACGGGCCCGTCCACCGCCGCACCCACCCCACCGTCCCACTGATCGTGCTCACCGAGTCGGGCCGCGAGCACTACGCCCGCCACCTTGACCAGTACCGCGAGCACTACCCCGAACTCGACATCCCGACCACCGCTTCGCGGGAGTTGCGTACCCCACCACCGGAGCAGCAGGCCGCTGCTCAGTCGCCGTGAGCGTGGGCGCGGGCTGCCAGCTGCTCACCGTGGGTGGTGTCGGTCAGCTCCACCCGCTGCCCGTGCGGTGTGACGGTGAAGCACCACCGGGTGACCGGGGGCCGGCCGGCGTGCTCCCACCGGTGGTAGGCGGCGGCGACCTCCTCGAAGAGTTGGCGCGGCCCGAACTGGTGGACCGGCCAGCGCCGGGTCTCGGGGTGGTAGTCAAAGCGCGCCCATGACCGGGAGCCCGGATCGAGGAACCATACGCACCAGCGGTCGTCATCGCTGCTGGTGGCGGACTCGTACTCCCGGTGGCAGCCGGGGACCTCAAGCCCGATCGCGAAGGCCGCGTCGTCGTCGTTGCACAAGCGGGAGGCGTGCAGGTCGGTGTGGCTGAGGCCGGGGGTGTCGGTGTCGCGTACCACGTCGGCGACCGCGGGGCGGGCGATCCGCTGCTCGCGCAGCGGCATGAACGAGACGGTGGTGTTGACCAGGCCCCCGGTGGCCCCGCCATCGGGCCCGACGGTCAGCGACAGCAGCCCGGCAGGCTCATAGGCGCTGCTCCAGGGGGTGACCACGAGCCCGCCGGGGCGGGTCTGCGCGACCCACGAATAAGGCACCCGAGGGGCGGCCACGGTGGACAACACCCGGTCGAACGGTGCCCCCGGGGGGTAGCCCTGGGCGCCGTCGCCGGTGGTCACGGTGACCTCGCCGTAGCCGGCGGTGGCCAGCGCGGCCCGGGCCCGCGCCGCGAGATCCGGGTCGACCTCAATGCTGGTCACGTTCCGGGCGCCGAGCCGTTCCGCGAGCAGCGCGGCGGTGTAGCCGGTGCCGGTGCCGATCTCCAAGACCCGCATCCCCGGCTCGACCCGGCCGGCCTGAAGCATCAACGCGACGATGTCCGGGCGCGACGCTGAGCTGGTCGCCACCCGGCCCCGCCCCTCGGGCCCGGCCGGGCTGCCGTCATCGATCTGGGTGACCACATAGCGCGGCCCGTAGGCCCGCCGTAGCCACTCCTGTGGCTCGTCGCACCGGCGCAGCGGCACCAGATCGTCCCCGGCGTAGCGCCAGATCACCTCCGGGATGAACACTTCCCGGGGCACCGCCAAAAACGCCGCCCGCCACGGCTCAGACAGCACTCCCTGCTCGGCCAGACCATCCACCAGCCCGGCCCACAACGGCGCCGCCGTCGTCACGTCCCCGTGCCCTTGTCATCCTCGTGATCTTCATTATTGTGATCTTCATCATTGTGATCGTCGGGTTTCCCGTGCTTGCCACCGGGATCCTCGGCCGGGATCGGCCCGGGCTTGTGCCCGTTGCCGATGTACTTGTCTTTATCGTCTTGCTGCTCATGCCTGCTCATGTCGTTACCCCTCCGGTCCGGCCAAGCTCGTCCCCACCGTCTAGCAGCGTTCGTGGCACGGCGAACACTCGCACACCCCTGAGAACCCCCAGGACACCAAGCAGATGCGGGTCCAGCTCTCCCTGAGCACGGCTGAGCAGTGCGCGGCCGCTGTGGCGGTCTTGTGACGTTACCGCGGCCTGTAACGCACGAACATGCGTCCGCCCGGGTCGGGATAGACCAGGGTGTGCACGCCGAACACCACCCACATGTCCAGCCCGGCCCGCTCACCCAGCACCTCGAAGCCGTGCCGGCGGTAGAAGCCCCCAGGCCGGACCCCGGCGGCATCTGCCCGTAGAGGATGAAGTACCCGCAGTGGAAGAACACCTGCCTGCACCGCTTGAGCAGCGACCCACCGATGTCCTGACCGCGCGCCGCCACCGCCACCGCCTTGATCTTGGCCACCCCGGTGACGCCGGCAATGGGGTGTCGTGGAGGTTGCTGCTACCAGCCGCAGACGAGCGTGTTTGCGCTGGTGATGGTGGGTATGTCTTAGGTCAAGACAAGATCCAGAGAAGTGTCGAGTCTGATCGGAGGCGGGACCTCTACCAGCGGAAATGCGCTCGTCTGCGGCTGGTAGCAGCAACCTCCACGACACCCCAGCTCGTAGTGCCGCCGACCGGCCGGGGACAGCCGCACACGGTGGTCGACGTGTTCCCAGTATTCCCGGCCAGTGAGCGGGTTGATCCCGGATGAGCGGCTGCGCACGGAGAACTCGTCGAGGAACGAGCCGTCCCGGCGGTCGCGGAGGCGCAGCGTGTCCCACGACGGTGCCTTATCGGGTTGGTCGCGGGTTAGCCTGCGGCGGCGTACAGCCGGGTGAGCGCGGCGAAGGACCAGCGGGCCATCAGCCCGCGCGGCGGGGTGGCCGGAGTCGTGACGCCCGCACTGGATCGGGGGTCCTTGGGGACCTTGATGTCGTAGGTGATCTGCCGCCACTGCGAGGCCGGTGGAGTCTTCTCCCAGCGCGCCGATCGGCTCTTGATGTCGTCCTCAGCGGCCTGGTCGGCGTCGTATATCACCGAGAGGTAGAGCCACTGCCGCTCGTTCAGCACCGCCCACGCCTGCTCCGCCTTCGTGCTCACCGCGGCTCCGCCTCATCGCACAGGCGCCGCGGGACGCGGGTGGTGTGCGACGGTCAAGGGGTATGCGCATCACGCCGAGGGCGAGGAACTCGTCGTGGGCGCGCAGCGAGGTGACCAGTCCGGGACAGCTGCCTTGGAGTTCGTCGACGAGGCCGCGCTGGTTCAGGGCGCGGGCGCCCCTCGTATCGCTCAACTCGATCGGGCTGGCGAGCGGTGTACCAGACGCATCACCCGGTTGCTCGCCCACCTGATCATGGAGAACCAACCAGGCCGGGGTGCCACCGATGCGCCATAGCGGGTCGCGGGGTGTGAGCAACAACGGAACGAAAAGTGGCGGTAGTACTGAATGTGGATGCATCGATGCTGGTCAGCGCCACGTGTCGGGGATGTACTCGCTGGTGATGAGGCGAGAACCTCACCTCGAGTGCACCCCTGTGACCAGCGGTAACATCGCTTACCGCCACTTTTCGTTCCGTTGTTGCTCAAGCCCCCACCACCTGGAACGAAGTCACCGGGCTGATCACGTCCGCCTGAACGGCGACACCCGGGCAGACCCCCGGCCTCAACCATGCCCCCCACGTGACCCCTCAACTCGAACCGACAAGCAAGTTGACAACGCCGGACTACGTCCTCGACATCAGTCGACCTCCTCCACGCAGTCACTCACAACGCGCGACCTCATGTCGCAACCCCAGTTTTTCCCGCTCTCGGCGTGGCCGGTGAACGCTGGGAAGCGGTCCGGGTGGTAGAGCGCGTGCATCGGGTGCGGCTCGCCGCGCAGCGACGCCAGCACGGCGCGCGCGATCGCGGGCGACTGCGCGAAGCCGCCGGTGTTGTGGCCGCCGTTGACCACGAACAGCCAGCCGTGCGCGGTCGTCTCGGCGTGGTAAAGGCCCAGCGACGTGGCCGTCCACGGGCGGATGCAGAATTTGAAGCCGTAGTTGTCCGCGGCGTGCGAGGACACCGGCGCCGCACCCCAGGCGCCAAACAGCCGCCCGACCGTGTCCATGATCCCGCGCCGCACGGCGGCGAGCTGCCGCTCGTCCACGGGGTTCGCCGGGTCGGCGAGGTAGCCGTAGCCGGAGCCGACGATCAGGACCTGGTTGCCGTCGCCGTCGATGGCGACCGTGACATTGGCGTCCTCAGTCACGTGGCCCTTGCGCCCGACCTTGAGCGACGTGGTCAGCCGCGGGCCGCGGTTGCCGATCCGGACCCACCCCCCCAGCACTCCGTGGATCTTCCCGGCGCACGGCGTGCCGTCCAGCAGCGCGCCGCCGTGCACGCCGGGCGAGGCCACGACGTGCGCGGTCTGCGGCACCGGGCCGTCGAACCCGGCGAGTACCCCCTCGGCGTCGCGCCGCGCGCCGGACACCTCGGTGTCCCACCGGAAAACGACGGTGCGGGCCTGCAGGTGATCGGTGATCCGC
>JBOHFY010000027.1:0-13541 GCA_050699895.1 Pseudonocardiaceae bacterium | reverse complement strand
CCCCGGAAGATGTCGCCGAACCGCGGCGAGATCACCACTCGGAACCCGTAGTCCAGCAATGCCCAGACCGCGTGCTCCCGCGACGACCCGGTGCCGAAATCCGGCCCGGCGACCAGCACGCTGCCGTTGCGGTAGGCCTCGTGGTTCAGCACGAAATCGGCGTGGCCACGCCACGCCACGAACAGCCCATCCTCGAAACCCGTACGGCTGACCCGCTTGAGGTAGACCGCCGGAATGATCTGATCAGTATCCACATCGGAGCGGCGCAGCGGAACGCCGACGCCAGTGTGACACGTGAACGCTTCCATAAGGCTCCCTTCGGTCGCTTGTGAGTGGCATTCAGTGCTGGAACACTGTTACGCACTCACAAGCTGTCCAGATCGGTGGGGGAGGAGAGGGTGCCTCGGATGGCGGTGGCGGCGGCGACTAGGGGGGAGACTAGGTGGGTGCGGCTGCCTTTGCCTTGGCGGCCTTCGAAGTTGCGGTTTGATGTCGATGCGCAGCGCTCGCCGGCGGCGAGCTGATCGGGGTTCATCCCGAGGCACATCGAGCAGCCAGCGGCGCGCCACTGGGCGCCGGCCGCGGTGAACACCTCGTGCAGGCCCTCGGCTTCGGCCTGGGCGCGCACCCGCATCGAGCCGGGGACGACGAGCATGCGCACTCCCGCACGCACCCGGCGACCGGCCAGCACGGCCGCCGCCGCCCGTAGGTCCTCGATCCGCCCATTGGTGCACGATCCGAGAAAGACCGTGTCCACCGCGATCTCGCGCAGCGGCGTGCCGGGTTGCAGGTCCATGTAGGACAGCGCCTTGCGCACCGCGAGCCGCTCGCCGTCATCGGTGATCTGCTCGGGATCGGGCACCCGCCCTGACAGCGGCAGGCCCTGGCCAGGGTTGGTGCCCCAGGTCACGAACGGTGTCAGGGTGTCGGCGTCGATGGACACCTCTGCGTCGAAGATGGCGTCGTCATCGGTGTGCAGGCCCTTCCAGTACCGCATCGCCGCGTCCCAGTGCGGACCCGAGGGCGCATGCGGCCGGCCAGCCAGATAATCGACAGTGGTGGCGTCCGGCGCGATCATCCCAGCCCGGGCTCCCGCCTCGATCGACATGTTGCAGATCGTCATGCGGGCTTCCATGGACAACCGCTCAATCACGTTTCCGCGAAATTCCAGCACATACCCCTGGCCGCCACCGGTGCCGATCTGGGCGATCACCGCCAAGATGATGTCCTTACTCGTGACACCGGTAGGCAGCGTCCCGCCGCGGCTGTGCACGACTACCGCCATGGTCTTGAACGGGCGCAGCGGCAGAGTCTGAGTGGCCAGGACGTGCTCCACCTCGGAGGTGCCGATGCCGAACGCGAGCGCGCCGAAAGCACCGTGCGTGGAGGTGTGCGAATCACCGCAGACCACCGTCATCCCCGGTTGGGTGAGGCCCAGCTGGGGCCCCACGACGTGCACGATGCCCTGCTCGACGTCGCCCATCGAGTGCAGCCGCACGCCGAACTCCGCGCAGTTGCGGCGCAGTGTCTCCACCTGAACGCGGGACACCTCATCGGCGATCGGCAGCTCGATGTCGGTGGTGGGGACGTTGTGGTCCTCGGTAGCGATGGTCAGATCGGGTCGGCGGACCGGCCGAGCAGCCAGCCGCAGGCCATCGAACGCCTGCGGGCTGGTGACCTCGTGCACGAGGTGCAGGTCAATGTAGAGCAGGTCGGGTACCGCGTTATCGGGGTTGCCATCTGGGTCGCGCTCGCCCCGATGGACCACGTGTGCGTCCCAGACCTTCGCCGCGAGCGTGCGTCCCATCAGCGGTACTTCCTCCACCCATCATGTTCCCCCAATGCTGTACCTCTCACATAGCGGGAAGCTAATATCGACTTGTGGAACAGCATAGCGGTATCGGCGTGCTGGACAAAGCCGTCGCGGTGCTGCGCACGGTCGCCGCGAGCCCTTGCGGGCTGGCCGAGTTGTGCGCCCGTACCGGGCTACCCCGGGCCACCGCCCACCGGCTGGCGGTGGGGATGGAAGCGCACCGGCTGCTCAGCCGAGGTAGTGACGGACGGTGGCGTCCCGGGCCCGCGCTGCGAGAGTTGGGCGAAGGCGCGCTAGACCCGTTGCTTGACGCCGCCGCAATGGTGTTGCCCCGGCTGCGCGACGTCACCGGCGAGAGTGTCCAGCTCTACCGGCGAGACGGGATGGTCCGAGTCTGCGTGGCGGCCGCCGAACCCCACAGCGGCCTGCGCGACACCGTCCCCGTGGGAGCCCGGCTCACGATGACGGCCGGGTCGGGCGCCAAGATCTTGACCGCGTGGGCTGACCCGACCACCCAGCACATCGTGCTCAGCGAGGCCGTATTCGGCGAGCGAACCCTCCTGGAAGTCCGCAGGCGGGGCTGGGCGCAGAGCGTGGCCGAACGTGAGTCGGGGGTAGCCAGTGTCTCCGCCCCGGTGCGCGACGGCACCGGCACCGTGATTGCCGCGGTGTCGGTGTCCGGCCCGGTGGAGCGGATCGGCCGGCGGCCGGGCGTCCGCTGGGCCGTCGATCTCCTGGCCGCCGCCGAGGCGCTGCACAACCGCCTCTGACAGCGCCCGCCGCCGTACGTCGACGTTACTTTAAGACATCATGATCATATCGATCATTCTTTTGGGGTAACCCGATCGGGTAACAAAGCTAATGATCGCCTCGATTCTACTACCGTCAGCAACACCCTGCCGGCGGAAGGATCACGATGGGGTGGATGAGAGCTTGGCGTCATATGCTCATTCCCGGCTGGGACTGCATGGCGTGGGTTGTCGGACTACTGATCAGCTTCTGGTTCCGCGCCGAATTCGACGCCACTCAGATCGACCTACCCGGGCTGCTCCGAATATCCGTCGTCGCGATCGCTATGCAGCTGATCGTCGGGATTGGGTTCCACATCTACCGTGGCCGCTACTGGATCGGCAGCATTGATGAGGCGCTGAACCTCACCCGCGTGACGGCCATCGTGGGAATCTTGGTGTTCGCGCTGGACCTCCTCATCACCCACCCGTGGGTACCCCGTTCGGTTCCGCCGACGGCCACCCTGATCGCGCTGTCGATCGCGGGCGCCGCCCGGCTCGCCGTCCGCCGCTACCGCGAGCATCGAGCCCGACCTACCGGCGCCTCCGCGCGGCGCGTGATCATATTCGGGGCCGGTGCCGCCGGGCAGCAGCTGGTGCGCTCCATGCTGTCGGACACCACGAGCGGCTACCTGCCGGTCGCGCTGATCGACGATGACCCGAAAGCCCGAGGCAAGCGCATCGCCGGAGTGTCCGTCCTCGGCGGGCGAGACGACATCGGCGAGGTGGCGCGGAGTACCGAGGCGGGCTTGCTCGTCTTCGCGGTACCGAGCGCCAGCGCCCCGATCGTGCGCGAGGTCTCCCGGGCCGCTATCGAGGCCGGACTCGGTGTGCAGGTGCTGCCCCCGCTCGATGAGCTGTTTCGCCCGTGGGTCGGCTTCTCCGACATCCGTGACCTCGACATCATCGACCTCCTGGGTCGGCACCCGGTCGACACTGACCTCGCGGGGATTGCCGGCTACCTCGCGAACCGCAAGGTTCTCGTCACCGGCGCGGGCGGATCTATCGGTGCTGAACTGTGTCGCCAGATCCACGAGTTCGGGCCGGCGGAGCTGATGATGCTCGACCGGGACGAGTCAGCGCTGCACGCCGTGCAGCTGTCCCTCCACGGTTGCGCGCTGCTGGACTTACCGGAGGTCATCCTCGCCGACATCAGGGACACGGAGGTCGTGCGGGAGATTTTTCACGCCCGCAAGCCGGACGTCGTCTTCCACGCCGCCGCGCTCAAGCACCTGACCATGCTGGAGCAGTATCCCGTCGAAGCGTGGAAAACGAATGTGCTCGGCACACTGAATGTGGTGGCGGCGGCACGGAACGCGGGCGTCGAACGGTTCGTCAACATCTCCACAGACAAGGCCGCGAACCCCACCAGCATGCTGGGCCGGTCCAAGAGGATCGGGGAGCGGCTCGTCGCCGAAGCCGCTGACAGTACCCGAGGCACATTCTTGTCGGTGCGGTTCGGGAACGTGTTGGGCAGCCGCGGCTCCATGCTCACCACCTTCGCCGAGCAGCTGGCGCACGGTGGTCCTCTCACCGTGACCCACCCCGATGTCACTCGGTTTCTCATGACCATCCGCGAGGCCGTGCAACTCGTCGTGCAGGCGGCCGCGATCGGCTCGCCTGGTGAGGTCCTTGTGCTCGACATGGGCGCACCCGTGCGCATCGTCGATGTGGCGCGGCAGCTGATGGAACTCGCCGGAAGGTCGGCACGCATCGTGTACACGGGACTGCGCAACGGCGAGAAGCTACACGAAGAGCTTTTCGGCGACGGCGAAGAGCGTGACCGGCGGCCGCTGCACCCCGCTATTTCCCACGTGTCAGTGCCGTCGCTGGAACCACTGCGGATATTCGAGACCGCGTCGGCGATCGGTCCGTCCCAGGCCCTCATTGAGCTGACCGCGCAACCCGTGCGAACTGAGCCGGGAGCCAGCACCGCATCACCTCGCTGACGCTCCCGCGCCCCCTCCTCGTGCCGCCACCGACGGTGGCCACCCATTCACACCACCCGCCGTGAGTCCCACCACCGCGCTTCGAGCGAGGATCCATGACCTTCCCACCCCTGCTTGCGCCGCTGGTATGTTTCGTGGTGGCCACCGTCGCCCAGCCGATAGTGATCCGGATACTCCGCTCTGGCGGGGTGATCGATATCCCGGGAACTCGCTCCTCGCACACCGTCCCCACGCCACGTGGTGGCGGAATAGCCGTCGGACTAGGCCTGCTCGTCGGCATCGTCGTTATCAACAACAGCACGTGGTTGCCGCTGATCGTGGCGCTGGTCTTCTTCTTCGCGATCGGACTCGCCGAGGACCTGCGAGGTGTACCGATCGCGGCGCGGCTAAGCCTGCAGCTGCTGACCAGCGCACTCGTGACTTATTTGCTGACGCTCAGTGCGCCCGTCCATCTCCTGCCGAGAGCGGTCCTGATCGTGATCGCCGCAGTGTGGATCACCGGGTACGTCAATGCGTTCAACTTCATGGACGGGATCAATGGCATCTCAGGCGCGCACGCCGTGATCGGCGGCCTGGCCTTCGCCACCATCGGGGTGTGGTATCACCATCCCTCGCTCGCGATCGTCGGATCGATCACCGCCGCCGCCGGCCTCGCGTTCCTGCCCTGGAATGCCGGGCACGCCAGAGTCTTTCTCGGTGACGTGGGCAGCTACACGCTAGGAGCCGTACTCGCCGTGCTCGCCGTGTACTCCGTACTCCGAGGTGTACCGGTGGAGGCGGCACTAGCCCCGCTGGCATTGTACGTGGCGGATACCGGATGGACCCTCCTGCGGCGCATCCTCCGGAAGAAAGACTGGCGGCGACCGCACCGGGATCACGCCTATCAGCGGTTGTGCGATGCCGGTTGGTCGCACCAGCACGTGAGTCTTCTGACGTTCGGCGTCAGCCTCGCCGTGTCCGTGCTCGGAGTCGTGGGGTCGAGCGCCAGCGCGCCGGTCCGGGTCGTGGCCAATGCGCTCGCGGTCGCGCTGCTCATCACCTACCTCGCCACTCCGAAACGACTCTCCGAGCGCCTGGCCGCGAGGGATACAGACCAGATTTCGGCATCGCACCGAAGGAGGACCACGTGAGTGGCCAGATTGTTGTCGATGTCGCCGGCGGGCCGGCGGGCGGCGCGGCGCGCTACCGCGACGAATTCGAACGCTATCTCGCCACCGGGAGCCGGGACGATGTACGCGTCGTGGGAAGGGGCCGGTACCTGACCGCTGAATGGCTTATCCGTCGGGAACTGACAGCGCTGAGGGCAGCACGCAAGGTGGCCTTCAACAATGCCTCCTTCATGACGCCAGGCGGCGAGCGGTGGACCGTGCTGCAGAATGCGCTGCATTACCTGACGGAATCGGAGCGACGCGAGTTCGGCACCACGGTGCCGCGCGCCGTGCATGCGCAGGCGATCGTCGTGCGGTTCGGCGCGACGCGGTCCGACGTCTTGATCGCTCCGTGCACCGCGATGGCCGAGCGGGTGGTCACGGTGCTGCCCGAGGTACGCGACCGCGTGGTGGTCCGGTTCAACCCGATCGCGCCGGACTCGTTCCCACCGAGCGATGCCCGTGCTCCCGTGATCCTGTGTCCCATCATCCTCCACCCCTACAAGCGGATGGACGAACGGCTCGCGGAGCTGGTGCGGGCCGTGGACGCGCACGGCGATCCGGAGATCCAGGTGCACGTCACGGCGACGATCTCCGAGCTGCCCGCGTTCCTGGCGAACCACCCGCGGGTGGTCCCGCTGGGCCGGCTGTCCCATGAGCGGCTCCGCTCGGTCTGGTCCCAGAGCAGGGCCATCTACTTCCCGACCGGGATCGAAGCGTTCGGCTACCCGCTGGGCGAGGCCCGGTTGAGCGGCCATCCGGTCATCGCCCTGGACACCGAGCAGAACCGCGAGATCGCCGGCGGCGCGCTGTGCGCCTTCGCCGCGGGTGACGGCGACGCGCTGCGTGACGCGGTGGCCCGGGCCTTCACCACCGAGGTCCCGGCGGACCCCCGGCCGTTCGATCCGACCGCGTACTTCACCTTCCTCCTCACCGTGAGGGGGACTCGATAACAGTTCCCCGCTCCCGCGCGTCACGCGATCGACCGGCGCGTGCGGAACGGCAGCCGGCGGACCAGCAGTGTCCCGGCCACGATCCCCTCGGCGCATAGCGTTGACAGCGCGCCACCGGTGACTCCGAGCAGCGGAATCGCGATGGTCAGCGACACCGTGCTGAGCACGGCGAGCGACCCCGCGATCCGCGCGGCGGCGGAGTACCTGGCGTCGCCGACGGCATTCGTGGCGATAATCCGGTTGAACAGGAAAAACGGAACCGCGAGCCCGAGGGTCCGCAACCACGTCGAGGACTCGGGCACGTCCAGTCGCAGCACGTGCATGGTCAACCATGGCGCACCGAGGACGAGCACCGCGGCGCAAGCGATACCGGCACCAAGGCTCAGGAGCTCGGCGTCGTGCCGATGCGTCTCGCTCTGGTCGAGGCCGCTTCGCCGCCGGGCCCGCAGCGACACGAGCATGAGCAAACTGGACTGGAACACCTGCAACAGAGCCTGGTACGCGGCGGCGACAGCGCCGAAGGCGCCCATCACGTTCACCGGGAATACCAGCGATAGTCCCACGCTGGGCACCTTGAGGGCGTACAGCTCACACCCAGTGTAGGCGTACAGGGCCCGACCGGAGCCCAGGGCGTGCCGAGCGGCCGCGACGGTAGGCCGGTCGTTCCGCATGGCGCGCAGCGACGAGTGCGGCCCAGCCAGGAGCTCGACCGAGGCGAGATTGATGACCGCTCCCACGAGCAACGCCATCGTCAGGGGCGCCCCAGCCACGAATGCCACGAGTGCCCCAGCCTTGCTGAGGTAGGTGGGAACAGCGGTCCGCAGGAACCGCATGTCCCGGTACAGCTGTGCCAGCGAGAGCTCAGCGAGGTTGTTCCCGATGAACACCAGGGCAACGGCGGCAAGGGCGAGCGCCGAGTAGCCCCGGGCGCCATAAAAGACGGCCACCGCCAACGCGGTGAGCACGAGCGCGGGGAAGACCGCGAGGATCCGTTGGCTTCGCACCGCGCGGCGCTCGTCCTCGGTCCCGCTGAGGTAGAGCACCGAGGATCCGCCACCCACCACCACCCCGACGATCGCCAGCACAGCGGTGATGACGGTGTAGGCGGCGATCTCGCCGCCCTGACCGTGGCGCGCGGCCAGGGCGATGAGCAACGCGTTCAGCAGACCGCCCAGCAGGGTGGATCCGGTGACCACGATGAAGTCACGAAGGTTGGCTCCACGGCTCGGCGCTACACCGGCCATGGTCGACGCTCCTTCCTCCGGGCGATGCATCGAGTACCTCGCTCTGCCGCAAGTCCGCCATTACACCGGTTGCTGCCCGCCGCTGATCGTATTCCTGGCCACTTGCCCGATCTCGCTAGTCCATACAGCGTAACTGGCTCAACAAAAACTTGCGCCACGTCGACCCCTCGTTACATTATCCTGGAAATCACCTGAATGAGCGTAACAGGCGGACCGATTTCCCGATAAGCCCACCAGAGGGCAGCACCGGTCACCGCGCGAGGAGACGCCCGACATTGACCTAGGAGATCTACTTGAGCGAGATCCTCGTAACCGGGGGTCACGGGTTCGTCGGCACTTACCTGAGACAGACGCTTAGCGACCGCCCTGTACGAATTCTGGCCAGAAATCGTTCACCAGCGCAACCGAACGAGACCTGGACCGAGATGGATCTCGCCCGGCCGGTTACACTCAGCGGTTCCTCAGGGTCGACGCTGTGCCACCTTGCCTACGCCCGGGCCGATGCTGAGCGGAACATTGATTACAACCTGCATCTGCTCGATGCGGTTAACTCATGCCAACAAATCCACCATGTGTTATTGATGAGTTCCGCCTCAGTCTACGGCTCGCACGCCACCGGGACCCTCGATGAGGTCACGCCTTGTGGCCCTCGAGATGAATACTCTCGAACCAAGCTGGCATGCGAGACGGTGTGGACCAAGCACTTACGCATCAGCTGCGGCCTGACGGTCCTGCGTCCAACAGAGATCATCGGGCCGGGCGGCATGGGACTAGTATTCCTGGTTCGCGATGCGCTTCAACGACCGGTGGTCGGAATATTCAAGCGCTCACTACACCAGCACCGGTCAGTCCACTTCGTCGCGGTCCGCAACGTCGTAGCCGCCGTCAAGTTCCTCCTTGACCGTCAGGTTCCCACCGGCCGTGAGACGTACGTCGTGTCGGACGACCACCAGCCGGAGAACCGCAGCTATGCTGAGATGCAGGACACAGTCAGGCGCGTCAGCGGCAAGTCTCCATTACCGAGCATTCCTGCTCCGCGGTGGGTCGTGCGGGCAGTCGGCACGATGACGAATCGCCCGCTGACTATCCGCCGCACCTTTTCCTCGGACGCCCTTCATGCCGCTGGTTTCCACGATGCTGTACCTCTCCGTGACGAGGTGCAGCGTACGGTTCAAGCACTCCTAGCTGGTGCCATTTTAGCCCATATGGCCTAACTGGCCCACCAAAAAGACCGCCACTATGGTTACTCTTCGTTACATCATCACGGATGTTCACTCGAACAAGTGTAACGGTCGGACGGACTCCCCGATAAGTCCATCAGAGGCCGACACCGGCCATCGCACGACGACCACGGCCGGACGGTGCACGTCACAACCTCGACCCGGGGCCCCGTCCGCACAGGTGCCCGAAGCGCGGCTGATACAGGGGCAATAACAATGAAGATCGGGATTATCACGCAGTGGTACTCACCCGAACGAGTGCCTAACCCGTCCGCTACCGCTGTCCAGCTGGCGGAGCGGGGCCACGAAGTCAAGGTCTTGACCGGCTTCCCCAACTACCCCACTGGCAAGGTCTACCCCGGTTATCGCCAGCGCTGGTCGTACCGCGAGAGTGACGGACCCGTCCAGGTGCGCCGGGTCCCGCTGTATCCAAGCCACGACACCAACGGCATCAAGCGAGCCGCCAACTTCCTGAGCTTCGCGTTCAGCTCGACCGCCGCCGCGGGTTTCCTCAACGACCGCGACGTCGTCTACGTCTACGCCACTCCCATGACGGCGGCCGCCGCCGCTGCCGCGGGGCACGCGCTGCACGGCCGTCCGTACGTCTTGCATGTCCAGGACCTGTGGCCCGACTCCGTACTGGAGTCCGGGATGGCGGGCGGCAACGTCGTGCGAGCGCTGCTGTCCAGCACCATCAGCGGAGCTCTTCGCTACCTCTACCAGCAAGCCGCCCACCTGATCGCGATCGCGCCGAGTATGAAGCAGACCCTCGTGGACCGGGGTGTCCCGACCGAGAAGGTATCCGTTCTGTACAACTGCTGCGCGGATGAAAACCCGGCGCCGCCGACCTTCGACCCAGCGGTGCGCGACCGGCTCGGCCGACCCGGTCGGACGCTGGCGGTGTTCGCCGGCAACATCGGCCAGATGCAGGACGTCGAGACCATCGTGCGGGCGGCGGCACTGTGCCAGTACGACTCGCCGCTGGATGTGGCGATCGTCGGGTCAGGCACCGCCGATGCGGCGGTCCGGCGACTCGCGGCGCAGCTGTGCGCGACGAACATCCGCTTCTTCGACCGGGTCGACAGCACCGAGATGCCGTCCATCTATGCGGCGTCGGACTACCAGCTCGTCACGCTCAAGGACCGGCCGGTGTTCCGGGGGACGATCCCTTCCAAGCTCGCGGCGGCGCTGTCCGCCGGCTGCCCGATCATCACCACGGTTGTGGGTGACGTCGCCAAGATGTGCGCCGACGGTGGCTTCGGCTTCGCGTGTGAACCGGAGAGCCCGCGAGCACTCGCCGATACCTTCCGGCTCGCCTGCACGGAGGACGAGCCCGCTCGGCTGCGGAAAAGGGGTTGGGCGTGGGACTGCTACTGGATGAACATGTCGATGGCGGCGGCCATCGACAGCCTGGAAACCATCCTCGCCGACGCGGTCCACTCGACGATCCCAGGAGCGCGGCCATGACCACGCTGTACGCCGGCACACGGGCGCTGGTCACGGGCGGAACTGGCTCGTTCGGGCAGACGGTGGTGCGCCGCATGTTGGCGACCGACATCGCCGAGGTACGGGTGCTCAGCCGGGACGAGGCGAAGCACGATCTGATGCGCCAGGAGCTCAGCGACTCCCGGGTTCGGTTTTACGTCGGAGACGTCCGGGACTACCTCAGCGTCGAGCGAGCCAGTCGCGATGTGAACCTGGTCTTTCACGCGGCGGCCCTGAAGCAGGTCCCGTCGTGCGAGTTCTTCCCCATGGAAGCGGTACGGACCAACATCGCCGGTAGTGACAACGTGGTGCGAGCCTGCGAGACCAACAGCGTCCGCTCGCTGGTGTTCCTGTCCACCGACAAAGCGGTGTACCCGATCAACGCGATGGGCATGAGCAAGGCGATGATGGAGAAGGTCGCCCAATCGCATGGGCTCAACAACCCCAACGCCGAGACAATCGTGTCCTGCGTCCGGTACGGCAACGTGATGTACTCACGGGGGTCGGTGATCCCGCTATTCATTCGGCAGCTCACAGCGGGCAAAAAGATCACTATCACGCACCCGGACATGACGCGCTTCATGATGTCGCTGGCCGAGTCAGTCGACCTCGTCGAGTACGCTTTCGCCCATGCCCGCCAGGGTGACCTGTTCATCCGCAAGGCGCCGGCCTGCACGATCGCCGACCTGGTCACCGCGCTGGGCAACCTGTTCGGCATCCGCCCAGAGGTCGACGTCATCGGCGTCCGGCACGGCGAAAAGATGTCGGAAAGCCTCGCCAGCCGCGAGGAGCTGGCCCGCGCGAAGGACCACGGTGACTACTTCCAGATCCCCGCGGACACCCGCGACCTGAACTACGGCCTGTACTTTGATCAGGGTGACCCGCGGCAGGCGCAGCTGGCGGACTACGACTCACACACCACGGTCCGACTGGACGTCAATGGCGTCGAAAAATTGCTGCTGAGCCTGCCCGAGGTACGCGCCGAGTTGACCATCGCTGGTCGGCGCCGGGTGGGAGCCGCCTGATGGCGTCCTCGCTCGCGGTCACCGGAGCCGGCGGCTTCCTCGGCTGGCACACCCGGGTACGGGCGCGCGCGCACGGAGTCGGCCAGGTCACCGCGGTGCGGCTCGGTGCTCACGCCGGCATTGATGCCGTAGCCGAGGCCATCTCCGGCGTCAAGCGGCTCCTGCACCTCGCCGGTGTGAACCGCGGCACGCCACACGAGATCAGGGACGGCAACACCACGTTCGCCCGTCAACTCGCGGCCGGACTCCGGCGGGCCAGCACGCCGCCAGCGACCATCGTGTACGCGAACTCGACACAGGCCGGCAACAATACCGACTACGGCAGCGCCAAGATGGAGGCTGCGGAGATTCTCGGCGCCACCGCCGCCGACCTAGGGGTGGAATTCATAGACCTGCGCTTTCCCAACCTCTTCGGGGAGCACGGACGACCATTCTATAACTCTGTCGTCGCCACCTTCTCCCATCAGCTGGCACAGGGTGGACAACCACAGGTCGAGGTGGACCGCGAGCTGACCCTGCTGCACGTCCAGGATGCCGCCGACCTGTTACTGACCGCCGCACCCGGACACAGCGCGGACGCGCACGCCAGCCGCCGCACCGTGGGCTCGCTGCTCGGCACGCTGTCGCATTTCGCCTCCCTCTACCGAGTCGGCGAGATCCCCGAGCTGCTAAATTCCTTCGACATCGCCTTGTTCAACACCTACCGCTCGTTCACTTTCCCCGCTCAGTGGCCGATCCCGCTCATCCGACGGACCGATCACCGGGGCTCCTTCGTCGAAACGGTGCGGGCCCACGGCAGTCCTGGCCAGTTGTCGTACTCCACGACCATACCAGGGATCGTGCGGGGCCAGCATTTCCACCTCGCCAAGGTCGAACGATTCGTTGTAATCTCCGGCCAGGCCGAGATCGCGCTACGACGCGTCCTGACCAATGAGATCGTACGATTCCCGGTGTCCGGCGCGGAACCGGCCATCGTCGACATGCCCACCATGTGGGTGCACAACATCACCAACACCGGTGACAACCTGCTCTTTACCCTCTTCTGGACCAATGACCTTTTTGATCCGGCTTCTCCCGACACCTATCCGGAGGACGTGTGAGCTCCTCTCAGCGACCCATCAAGGTGGTCACCGTCATGGGCACACGGCCCGAGATGATTCGGTTGTCTCGGGTCGTCGCCCGGTTGGATCGCAGTACCGTGCACATCGTGGTACACACCGGTCAGAACTACGACTACGAGCTCAACGAGATCTTCTTCGACGACCTCGGCCTGCGCCGTCCCGACCATTTTCTCAACGTGGACACCTCCTCACTCGGCGCCACCCTCGGTGACATTCTGACCAAAACCGAAGGCGTGCTCCAACGGGAGCGACCGCACGCGATGCTGGTGCTTGGTGACACCAACAGCTGCATCTCGACCGTCATGGCGCGGCGAATGAAGATCCCCGTCTATCACATGGAAGCCGGGAACCGCTGCTTCGATGAGAACGTGCCCGAAGAGGTCAACCGTCGCTTGGTCGACCACGTCGCCGACTACAATCTGGTCTACACCGAATACGCGCGCCGCAACCTACTCAGTGAAGGGATTCACCCCAACCGGATCATGCTCACCGGGTCGCCCATGCGGGAGGTTCTCGACCACCAGCGGGCGGCGATATCGAACAGCGACGCCCTGATCCAGCAGGGTTTTACGGAAGACGAGTACATGCTCGTCAGCCTGCACCGGGAAGAAAACGTGGACAATCCCGCCCGGTTGTCCAGCGTGCTCGGAGCGCTACGCGTGCTGGGTGAGGAATACGGGCTTCCCCTGCTGGTGTCAACGCACCCCCGGACCCGCAAGCGCCTCGAACACCAACCGACGGAACTCACGGAGAAGCTGGTCCTCCACCCACCGTTCGGGTTCACCGATTATGTCC
>JBOHFY010000026.1:0-2129 GCA_050699895.1 Pseudonocardiaceae bacterium | reverse complement strand
AGGACTACATCACCGAGGCCCGCATGACCGCATGAAAACTCGACTCAAATGTCAAGCTCCTAGCGTCCAAGGGTCGCTAGCGTCCAAGGGTCGCTAGAGGCTCGCAGTATGCATTGAGCTGAAGGAGGTGCTTTGGGATGGAGAGCTTCCAGACGTGACGGTTCGTCGAGGAGTACTCCACTGGATTGCCTTCATCAGAACGTCGAGCGCGCTCGCGTTGATGTGGAACCTGGCGGCCAGCTCATCGAGTGGGAGTGGGGTGTCTAGATCCAGCAGTTCGATGCCCACGACGACGCCGAACTGATCGAGGTCAACGTAGACGTCTTCGGTGAACTCGACGGTACGGGCGACCTGGCCGCGACCCAGGCGTAGGTAGGCGGCACCGGCTTCAGTGTCGATCTTCACGGACACCGCCGTCTCAGCTGTCATCGTCACCCTCCACAATCACGGTGATCACGAACTTTTCGTCAGCGGTGTCCTGGTCCTCGGCCACAACGACCTTCAACCGCCGACCTCCCATCTCTGCTCGGTACTGGTTACCCTTCCTTGTTCTGAAGATGGAGGTAGCTCTCCTTACACACTCTTCCACCTCGGCCTTCGTGACACCACGTTCAGAACATCGATCGAGGGCGTGGACCGCGTACCGGAACCGCATGGTGACCGCTCACGTGCTCTCGGTATGCGCGAACTCGACGACGAACGGCAGGTGACGCACGATCTCTCCAGCGAGCAGGATCTGGACCAGGTAGCGTCCAGCTGTCCGCAGTTGCACAGCAAGACCGATGGCCGCCACAAAATTGACCTTCCCTTCGATCGGCTGCACGTCTGGTGACCGGGTCGCAACTCCTGCGACACCGATCTCGTACTGATCTCCTGGAGATTGGATCTTGACCTCGAACGGGACGGCTGGTTCGTGCTCGTCGAGGATGATCCGTACTGCGACGAACATCTGTTGCACGGCACCCGCAGCAGGCGCGTGGACGCGGTCAAATCCGCCGCCGACGATGGTGACCAGGCCGGCCGGGTCGACTCTCGCGTACTCGGCCAGCAGCGCGAAGTCGAGAGAGACCATGTGCTCCTCCTCAAAGCTCAGCCCGGTGACGTCCGGTGCGTCTAACGCTCCGGCAAGTGCCACGCGTTACGGCCACGCGGTGCCGCCGGAGCGTCAACGACTGGGCAGGAGCGGGTGGTACGACTAGTACCGTAAGCGGTTCGCAATCAGGCTATCTGGCTAGGCTCGCTGAGCGGCCAGTGATCAGCCGGCCGCCGGGAGCCCGGAGCACGGGGGGCACGGCTCAACCAACGGCCGGCCGGGTCTTACTCGTCTCGCGGGGAGTCCGCGAGGAAGACGCAGCGCTGGCACGTCAAGCCGGGCGGCCGCTGGTCGTGCCGCGTGGCGTTCGTCATCATCACGTCGCCGCACCGGGCCTTGAAGACGCCGGAAGGATGGTCGCCCTCGGGCAGCAGCAGATGCGCGTAGTAGTCCACCGGGGACCGCGCCCAGCACGCCGGGCGGCTCACCCCACCCCGCCTTCCTCACGCCCCGGGCGCGCCAGGGTCGGCTCGGTCACCTCACCGATGTCCCCCCGATCGGTCCACCGCGTGCACGCCAAGCACATCCAGCCGCCGGGTGGTGGCTCGTCGTACAGGCTGGCGCCCATGACCAGCCGCTGTCCGCATCGGGCGACATACACCCCGTCGGGGTGCTCAGCGTCCACGTCGACGGCGTGGGATTGCCAGTCCCGTGAGGACACGCCCCAGCCCGGGCCGCTCACCGGGTGCGCCGCGCTGGCCGGGGCCGGGTCACCGCTCACCCGAGCCACTCGATCAGCGCGTCCCGCAGTATCCCCGCCGGACCTTCCTCGAAGATCATCACGCAGGCGCCGGTGACATGCATATCGAACACGATCTCCCCACCCTGCTTCTCCACCACCAAGTTCGCTCACCCCCGGGGTCCCCTGTGCAGAGCGCAAGCGATGCCGATCGCCCTACGGTTCGCGAGGGGCGCGCCCGTATCCCCAGTAGCGCCATCAGCCATGGTTGACCTCATCTCTCCGGACAGGCTGGCGGGATCGTGTCCCGCCAGCTATCGATTGGTATGTCTTGAAGGCGCCCAGGAAACGGGCGAG
>JBOHFY010000025.1:0-11327 GCA_050699895.1 Pseudonocardiaceae bacterium | reverse complement strand
CCTTGACGCCGAGATCACGCTTGATCAGTGATTCGATCAGATCCCCTCCGGTCGCGGTGAGCACGATCGCCGCCCCGAACAGCACCCCGCGCCAGGGCTGGCCACCCAACAGAAAGGTCACCGACAGAGCACCCGCGGCAGTCCCGACCAGCAGCGATCCGAGGAAGCCCTCCCAGGACTTCCTCGGGCTGACCGAAGGCGCCATCAGGTGCCGCCCGCCCAGTACGCCGGTGGCATAGCCGCCAATGTCTGAGCCCACCGCGGCGAGCATGAGGCACAAGACCCGCGCCGCGCCATCGACGGGAACTACCAGCAACGTGGCGAAAGCGGCGAATCCAGCAACGTAGGCCGTGCTGAACACCGACGCGCTGACGTCGCGGACGTAGCCCGCCGCACCCCGGGGGAAGCGCCACAGCAGGCACACCAGCGCAGCGATCACGAACGAGACGAGTATCCCGCCTTGACCGAACGGCCAGGCCAGCCACACCATCGCTTGCCCGCCGAGCAGGACCGGCGGCAACGAGATCCTGATACCGGCCCGGCGCAATGCCCCGGCCAGCTCCCAGCTGGACACCGCCACGGCGGCGGCCACGATCCCGATGAACACTTGGCGCACCGTGAACAGCGCCACCAGGATCCCAGAGCCCATCAGCAGCCCGACGGCGATCGCGGCCCATAGGTTCCGGCCCGCCCGCCGGACGCTGGTGCGCTCAGTTGAGTGCACAGCGGAAATGGGACGCTCGGGCAGTCCGCTGGCGGCCACTCAGACCTCGAGTAGTTCGGATTCCTTGTGCTTGACGAGCTCGTCGATCTGCCCCACATACCGGTGAGTGATGACCTCGAGTTCTTTCTCCGCCCGTGTCACGTCGTCCTCACCAGCCTCGCCGTCGCGAGAGATACGGGTGAGCGCTTCCTTGGCCTTGCGACGGATGTTGCGAATGGATACCTTGGCGTCCTCTCCCTTGGTTTGCGCCACCTTGACCAGATCTCGGCGGCGTTCCTGGGACAACTGTGGGATGAGCACCCGGATGATCACGCCGTCGTTGGTGGGGTTGACGCCTAGGTCGGAGTCCCGAATCGCCTTCTCCATCGGGCGGAGCTGACCGGGGTCATAGGGCTTGATCACGGCCATGCGGGCCTCCGGGACCGTCACGCTGGCCAGTTGGATCAGTGGGGTGGCCGAGCCGTAGTAGTCCACGACAATCTTGGAGAACATCGCGGGGCTAGCACGACCGGTTCGCACCGTGGCCAGATCCTCTTTGGCCACCGACACGGCCTTCTCCATCTTTTCCTCGGCGTCGAAGAGGGTGTCGTCGATCACGGCTGCTCCTTAGTACACTAGCCCGATGCCCGGTATGTCGCGGTGCTGACCAGGGTTCCGATGGACTCACCACGCACCGCGCGAGCGATATTGCCCTCGGTGAGCAGATTGAACACGATGATCGGCAGCTTGTTGTCCATGCACAGGCTGAAAGCGGTCGCGTCCGCCACCTTGAGCCCGCGCTCAAGCACCTCGCGATGGGTGATGTGGGTGAACATCGTGGCCGAAGGATCGGTCTTGGGGTCAGCGGTGTAGACCCCGTCGACCGTCTTGCCCATCAGCAGGACCTCGCAACCGATCTCCAGCGCTCGCTGGGCACCGGTGGTGTCGGTGGAGAAATAGGGCATCCCCACGCCAGCTCCGAAGATCACCACACGGCCCTTCTCCAAGTGCCGGATGGCCTTGCGGGGGATGTAGGGCTCGGCGACCTGACCCATCGTGATGGCCGTTTGGACCCGGGTATCGATCTTGTGCTCGCGCTCCAGGAAGTCCTGCAAAGCCAGGCAGTTCATCACGGTGCCGAGCATTCCCATGTAGTCCCCGCGGGAGCGTTCCATACCGCCCTGCTGGAGCTCCTCGCCGCGGAAGAAGTTCCCTCCGCCGATCACCACGGCCATCGGCATCCCGCCGTCGACCACCTCGGCGATCTGCCTCGCGACCGTCTTCACCACCTCGGGGTCCACCCCGACTCCACCGCCGCCGAACATCTCCCCGCCGAGTTTGAGGAGCACTCTGCGGTATCCGGAACCCACCAGTCGGTCGGCGTTCATCGGCGGGTCAGGCCTGGCCGACCTCGAAGCGGGCGAACCGCCGCACGGTCACCCCGGCCTCGTCCAGAAGAGCCTTGACGGTCTTCTTGGAATCCTGCACGGAGGACTGCTCCAGCAAGACGGTATCCTTGAAGAAGCCGTTAACGCGGCCTTCGACAATCTTCGGCAGTGCCTGCTCGGGCTTTCCCTCCTCGCGCGCGGTCTCCTGCGCGATGCGCCTTTCATCGGTCAGCACCTCGGCCGGCACGTCTTCCCGGGTGACATAACGCGGCTTCATGGCGGCCACTTGCATCGCCACCGCACGCGCGGTCTCCCGCGAACCACCGTCATACTCGACCAGCACGCCCACTGCGGGTGGCAGGTCGGAAGCGCGACGGTGCAGGTAGGTGGCTACCTCGCCGTCGAAGGACACCACCCGGCGCAGCTGCAGCTTCTCGCCGATCTTGACCGAGAAAGCCCGCACCGCGTCCTCGACCGTGCCGCCGTCGCCCTGGTCCTGGGTGCACTGGGCCTGGGCGAGCGCTTCGGCGTCGGCGGGCCGAGTCCGGATCGCTTCAGCGAGGATCTTGTTGGCAAGCTCCTGGAAGTCGGCGCCCTTGGCCACGAAGTCGGTCTCACAGTTGAGCTCGATCATCACGCCGCCCTCGGCGGCCACCAGTCCATTGGCGGTGGTGCGCTCGGCCCGCTTGCCGACGTCCTTCGCGCCCTTGATGCGCAGCAGCTCGACCGCCCGGTCGAAGTCGCCGCCGGATTCTTCCAAGGCTTTCTTGCAGTCCATCATCCCGGAACCAGTCAGGTCCCGAATTCGCTTGACATCGGCGGCGGAGTAACTCGCCATGGTGGCTTACCGTCCTAGAGGTCGTTGTTGGATCGGGCGGGGGTGCGCAGCGGACCTGCTAGGCCTGCGACACGCCGTTGTTAGCGACCAGAGTTTCGGGCAGCCGCAGCACGCCTGCCTCCACCGCGGGGTCGTCAGAGACAGGATCGCGAGAAACAAGGTCACCAGAAACAGGACTGCCGGAGACAGCGCCGCTCGAGACCATCAGTTCCTGTTCCCATTCGGCCAGCGGCTCGTCGATGCCGGCCGCGGGCTTGTCCGAGCCGTCGGCTCCGGCGGAGCGTCCAGCTCGCGACATCAATCCGGCGGCGGTGGCGTCGGCCACCACGCGGGTCAGCAGCGCCGCGGAACGGATCGCATCGTCGTTGCCCGGGATCGGGTAGTCGACCTCGTCGGGGTCACAGTTGGTGTCCAGGATGGCCACCACCGGGATGACCAGCTTGCGGGCCTCACCGTCAGCAATCTGCTCCTTCTTGGTGTCCACTATCCACACCGCGCTGGGAACGCGCTGCATGTCCCGAATCCCGCCCAGCGTCTTCTCCAGCTTGTCCTTCTCCCGAGTACGCATCAGGATTTCTTTTTTGGTCAGCCCGGAAAAGCCGCCGGTCTGCTCCATGGACTCAAGTTCCTTGAGGCGCTGCAGGCGCTTGTGCACGGTGGAGAAGTTCGTGAGCATGCCACCCAGCCAGCGGTGGTTCACAAAAGGCATGCCGACCCGCTGCGCGTGATGAGAGATCGCTTCCTGAGCCTGCTTCTTGGTGCCGATGAACAGGATCGAACCACCGTGGGCCACGGTCTGCTTGATGAACTCGTAGGCTCGGTCGATGTAGGTCAACGTCTGCTGCAGGTCGATGATGTAGATGCCGTTGCGCTCGGTGAAGATGTAGCGTTTCATCTTCGGGTTCCAGCGGCGAGTCTGGTGCCCGAAGTGCACGCCGGAGTCGAGCAGCTGCTTCATGGTGACGACGGCCATAGCCGGTGCACACCTCAATGTGTCAGGCGCGTCGGCTCGCGCCGACGCGCTCATGCGGTTGTCGCGGCGAGCCGGGTCGGACCGCCGCCCTGACGCCAGACCGACGACCGGACCCCGCGCGATACACGATCGCGACAAGGACCGCCGGACGCCGAAGCCCTGGTAGGGCGCAGCGCTGGCGCGCGAAGTCGACCCGCATGCGAGCCGCATCCACAGTGTACGACGTGCCTACGCCCAACCCCAGCCGAGGTGCTCCCGCGCTCCTGTGGCCATCCATATCATCCACAAGCATCCACAGCCATCCACACTGCCCGCGCTATCCCCAGCGGTCGGCCTCGTCGCTAGGCAGCCGAACTCGGCGCGGGGAGGCTGTCGGTGTGTCTCGGATTCTGATCTGCACCATGATCATGGCGGTGTTGTCCGGTGGGTTGCCCGGTGGGTTGTCCAGCCAGGCGAGCCCAGCCGATCCAGTGGCCCCGACCGATCCGGTGGCCCGAGCCGACCCGGTGGCCCCCGTGGGGCCCGACGAGGTTGGCGAGCAGCCAGCGCCGCGGTTCGGCTGGCCGCTTCCCGGTTCCCCGACCGTCGTTCGGGCTTTCCACCCGCCGGCATTCCGGTACGGACCAGGCCATCGCGGTGTCGACCTGGCGGCGACGCCCGGCGCCCCGGTGCTCGCCGCTGGTGCCGGCACCGTGGCGTTCGCCGGGACCGTGGCCGGCCACGGTGTGGTGTCCGTGGACCACCCAGACGGGCTGCGCACGACGTATGAACCGGTGTCGCCCACCGTCACCGTCGGTGACCGGGTAACCAGGGGTGAGCGGATCGGCACCGTGGCACCCGGCCACCCGGGCTGCCCCAGCGCCGCCTGCCTGCACTGGGGTGTCCTGCGCTGGAGTGTTCCGCGCGACCCGGCACAAGACAGGCAATACCTGGATCCGCTGCGGCTGCTCCCCACGGCGCGAGTGCGCCTGCTGCCGATCAACTCACCCCCCGGTGACGCCCGGGGGCCTCAGCCGGCGGAGGCTTCCAGCATCTTGCTTCGCAGCCGTAGCACCGCCCTGGTGTGCAGCTGACATACCCGGGACTCGGTGACGCCGAGCACCCGGCCGATCTCGGCGAGGGTGAGGTTCTCGAAGTAGTAGAGCGAGACCACCACGCGATCCCGGTCGGTGAGCTGCGAGACCGCTTCGGCAAGCAGGCGCCTGCTCTCCACCGAGTCCAGGAACGCGCCCGGTTCCTCCACGGTGTCATCGGGCAACGTCTCGGCGATCGACGTGCCGCCCCGGCCCACGGCAATGAGTTCATCGAGCGCGATGACGCTGGTCAGCTGGAGCTGGGCATAGAGTTCCCGCAGTTCGGCGGTGGTGATACCGAGCTCGGCAGCCACCTCAGCATCAGTGGCGGAACGCTGCAACCGACTCTCCAGGCGTTCCAGCGCACGCTCCACTTCACGGGCCCGGCTCCGCACCGAACGAGGCACCCAATCCTGAGCGCGCAGCTCGTCCAGGATCGCCCCCCGGATCCGCTGCATCGCATAGGTCTCGAACTTCAAACCGCGCCCAGGCTCGAACCGGTCGATGGCGTCCCACAGACCGAACACGCCCGACTGCACCAAGTCCGCGATGTCCACATGAGCGGGCAGCCCGGTTCCGACCCGGCCAGCCACATACTTCACTAACGGCGCGTAGTGCAAAACCAGCCGGTCGCGCAAGGTCGCGTCGCGATGTTGCCCGTAGGCCTGCCACAGCGCGACGATGCCGGCTTCCACCTCCTCGGCCCTGGCGTCCGCAGCGCCGCCGCAGGCCCCGGAATCAACAGCGCCGCCGCAGGCCCCGGAATCGGCAGGGGGGACGGCAGTCACGGTGCCCGCATGACCCCCGGAGTACTCAGGAACGGGGGTGGCTCCGGTCATGGATCGCCTTCAGCCTCTCGACAGTGACATGCGTGTAGAGCTGCGTGGTAGCGAGCGTAGCGTGACCGAGTAACTCCTGAACGGCGCGCAGATCGGCGCCCCCCTCCAGCAGATGAGTCGCGGCGCTGTGCCGCAGGCCGTGCGGACCCATGTCCGGCGCGCCCGGCACCGCCCCGACCGCGTCGTGCACCACAGTCCGAATGATTCGCTGGTCGACTCGTCCACCACGCGCCCCGAGGAACAGCGCCGCCGCTGAATGGGGCCGCGCGAGCGCGGGGCGCCCTTGGTCAAGCCAGCGGAGCAGGGCACGCTGAGCGGGTAGCCCATAGGGCACCGCGCGTTCCTTGGCTCCCTTACCGAATACCCGGACCAGACACCGCTCCCGGTCAAGGTCGCTAAGATCAAGACTACAGAGCTCGGCGACGCGTATCCCGGTCGCGTACAACAGCTCCACCACAGCGTGATCACGCAACGCGATCGGGTCCGCCTCGGCGGCACCGCGTTGCGCGGCGTGGAGTGCCGCGGCAGCCTGCTGCGGGTGCAGCACCGCAGGCAGGGCTCGCCGCAGCCGGGGCGCGATCAGCCGCAGCCCCGGGTCACTGCCCAGCACCCCGACTCGGGTGGCCCAGGCGGTGAAGGCGCGAGCCGCTGCGGCACGGCGCGCCAGCGTGGCGCGCCCATGGCCGCCGCGGTGCTGCGTGCCCAACCAGCCGCGCAGCAGCGGGAGGTCCACCGCACCGAGATCGTCGCGGCCCGAATCCGCCAGGTACCGCAGCAGGGCGGTGACGTCGCCGCAGTAGGCCCGCACGGTGTGTGGCGACAGCCCACGCACAGACCGCAGATAAGCGGCGAAGCGCTCCCGACACGCCACCAGGGCTTCCGGTAGCGTGTCGGGTGCCAGCCGGTCTTCGGTCACCCGGAGCACGGTGCGCTCCCGGGGGCGCCAGGTCAAGCACCGCCACGCCCCGCGTCGGGCAGTACCCGGTGCCAACCACTCACCCCGCACCCCACCAGCCCCCGCAGCTCCAACAACGGCAGCGCGGAGCGTACCCGGTGTAGCGGCACCCCGGAATCGGCCACCAGCTGTTCGGGATGCCGGGGGGCCCGTGCGGGCAGCGCCTCGTACACCGCTAACAGCTCCGGGCTCAGCCCGTCGGTACTCCGGCATGGTGTGGCCAGCGGCGGCGCGAGGTCCGCCCCGATCCGCCCCACCGCCTCCACCACCTCCGCCACCCGAGTGACCAACACCGCCTGCTCCTCACGCACCAGCAGGTGGCAGCCGACGGACAGCGCCGAGGTGACCGGACCCGGCACCACCATCACGACCCGGCCCAACGCGGCCGCGGCGGCAGCGGTGCGCCGGGCGCCGCTGCGCACGCCGGCCTCGACCACGACGGTGCCGGCCGCGAATGCGGCAATCAGGCGATTGCGGACCAGAAAGCGGTGCCGCGCGGGACGGACACCCGGGGCATACTCGCTGACCACCGCGCCACTTTCGGCGATCCGGTCCAGCAGCCCCTGGTGGCCCGCCGGGTAGGCTCGATCCAGCCCACACGCCTGCACCGCGACGGTGCGGCCCTCGGCGGCCAGCGCGCCCCGGTGCGCCGCGCCGTCGATGCCGAACGCGGCACCGGAGACCACCGTAAAACCGGCCTCAGCAAGTTCGTAGCCGAACTCGGCGGCGACGTGCTCCCCGTATCCGGTCGCGGCTCGTGCCCCCACCACCGCCACCGTCCGCTCAGCGAGCTCGTCGAGGCGACCGGCCCCCCGCGCCCAGAGCGCCAGTGGGGCCCGCCAGCGCTCGTCGGTCTGGGCACCGGGCGTGACGAAGCAGGTGAACGCCTCGACGGGCCACTCCGCGTCCTCAGGAACCACCAACCGGCCCCCGAGCGCGGTGATCGCGGAGAGGTCGGCCTCGGCCCGATCCTCCGCCCGGCGAGCACTGGTCTCCGCAGCCACCCGGTGAGGTACCTGCCCGGCGGTCACCAACCGGGCCGCCCGCACCGGACCGACCTCTCTGACCAGCTCGGACAACGCGGGAGCGGGGGGCTCGGCAACCCGGCTGAGGTAGGCTCGGGCCCGGTGAAGCTCACGCTGCCCCGGCGTCATGCCGCCCTCCGGTCCCGCAGACCCATCGCCACGCTCACGTCCTCGACCAGCGGCCGGTCCCGACCGGCCAGGTCAGCCACCGTCCAGGCCAACCGCAACGTGCGATCCGCCCCTCTGGCGGTCACCATGCCCCGGTGTAGCGCTGCCGCGATCGGCTCGGTCACCGCCCTCGGCAGCCCGAAGCGCCGCCGCAACACCGGGCCGGGCACCTCAGCGTTCGTGCTCCAGCCGGTGCCCGCCCACCGCGCGCGGGCGGCGGCGCGAGCCTGGAGCACCCGTTCACGCACCGTCGCGGTGCTCTCCGGCTCCGCGTCGGCCTGGCCCATGTCCTTCACCGGACGCATCGCCACCCGCAAGTCCACCCGGTCCAGCAGCGGCCCGGACAGCCGGCCCAGATACCGCCTGCGGGCCGACGGGGCGCAGGCGCAGTCCCGCTCGTCGGGCGGAGCGCACGGACACGGGTTCGCCGCGAGCACCAGCTGGCACCGTGCCGGGTATCGCACCACCCCGTCCCGGCGGGCCAACCGGACCTCGCCATCCTCCAGCGGGGTGCGCAGCGCTTCCAGCGACCGCGGCCCGAACTCAGCAACCTCGTCGAGGAACAGCACCCCGCGGTGCGCTCGGCTTACCGCGCCGGGCTTGGCCAGCCCCGAGCCACCTCCGACCAGCGCGGCCACCGAGCGGGTGTGATGCGGCGCGACGAACGGGGGCACGGTGATCAGCGGGGTCTCCGGGGCGAGCAGGCCAGCCACTGAGTGCACCGCGGTCACCTCAAGCGCTTCTTGATCGGTGAGCGCGGGCAGCAGCCCGACCATCCGCTGGGCCAACATGGTCTTGCCCGTCCCTGGCGGGCCGGTGAGCAGCAGGTGATGACCGCCCGCGGCAGCGACCTCCACCGCCCAGCGGGCGTCGCCCTGTTCCAACACGTCGCCCAGGTCGAGGACCGCCGCCGACGATGCCGGGCGCGGCGGGCGAGGGCGCGCCAACTCAACACCGCCGGGGTTGCGCAACCAGCCGAGCACCTCCTTCAGGCAAGTCGCGCCGTACACCCGCACCCCATCGACCAGGCAGGCCTCGGCGAGCGAGGCGGTCGGCACCACCACCTCGCCGATACCTACCTGGCGGGCGGCGAGTACGGCCGGCAGCACGCCTCGTACCTGCCGCAGCCGGCCGTCCAAGGCCAGCTCCCCGATCAGCACCAACCCGTGCAGCCGCTGCGCCGGGATCCGACCGTCCGCGGCCAGCAATGCGCAGGCCAGCGCGAGGTCGTAGCTGCTGCCACCCTTGGGCAGGGTGGCCGGCGACAGCGCGAGGGTCATCCGGCGCGGGGGCCACCGCTCACCTGAGTTGAGCACCGCGGCCCGCACCCGGTCCCGCGCCTCGGACAAGGCAGTATCGGGCAGCCCCACCATCTGCAGCCCTGGCAGTCCCGGACCAATATGGGCCTCGATCTCCACCAGCACGCCGTCGACCCCGTGCAGCGCCACCGCCCAGGCGCTGGCCAGCGACATCAGAACGCACCCTGTAGGTGTTCCACGGTGACCGGCCCATTCTGCGGGCACAACACCGCCAGCACATCAAAGCGGATCTCGCACCAGCCGACCCGATAGGCCCGCAGCCATGCCGCCGTGACCCGCCTGATCCGCGCCGCCTTCGCCGGCGTCACGCCCTCGGACGGTTCCCCGTACCCAGTCCCCGACCGGGTCTTGACCTCGCATACCACGAGGCGCTGCCCATCAGTGGCAATAAGATCCACCTCGCCCTCCCGGCAACGCCAGTTGCGCGAGAGCACCACGAGCCCCGTGCCGGCCAGATAGTCCGCCGCCAGGTCCTCGCCCCGCCTGCCCAGCTCGTCGCTACGGCCCTGCTTGTCACTACGGCCCTGGGCCGCCTGCGCTGTCGGCTCCATCCCGTCCTCCCCGTTTCTCGGTGATCTCTAGCCATGAGGCTGCCGCGCCGCCTCGACGAGGTCGAGGTCACGCGGGCAGATCTGTGGACAACAGGGGTGGGTGTGGACAAATAGGGTGCGGTTCACGGACAGTGTCAGGGGTGGCCATCGCGGTCACGTACGCTGCCCACATGAGGTGCTCTCACCTTCGACACGCGGACCATGGCCGAGACTCTGGCTAAGGCGCCGTTCACCCTCACAAACGGGCCGCGCCGCCACACTAGGTACGCCGAGCTCGCGGCGGCCGGCCCGGTGCACCGCATCGCGCTACCCCGCGGAGCGCCGGCCTGGCTGATCACTGGCTACAACGAGGTACGCCAGGCACTGCACGACCCGCAGCTGGTCAAGACGCTGGCGATGTTGTCCCGGGATCTGCTGTCGCCCGAGACTTTCGCGGCGCGCAATCACCACATGCTCAACAGCAACCCGCCGGACCACACCCGGCTGCGCCGGCTGGTCACCGCCGCGTTCACCCGCCGTCGCATCGAGCAACTCGCGCCCCGCATCCAGCAGATTACCGACGAGCTGCTCGACACCATGGCCACCGCAGCGCACACCGACCTGATCGACTCGTTCGCCTACCCGCTGCCGCTCACCGTGATCTGTGAGCTGCTCGGCGTGCCAGCCGACCGCCGCACCGAATTCCACGACTGGTCTTCTATCCTGGTCACTAGCCTCGCTGGCCCGGACGTGCTCGCCGCCGCAGCCACAGCGATGGTGAGCTACCTGCGGGAGCTGGTTGACGCCAAACGCGCCACGCCCGCCGACGACCTGCTCACCGCGCTGGTGGCGGTCCGCGACGGTCAGGATCTCCTCTCCGAAAACGAGCTCATCTCCATGGCGTTCCTGATACTCGTCGCCGGCCACGAGACCACGGTGAACCTGATCGGCAATGGGGTGCACGCCCTGCTCACCCACCCCGAGCAGTTGGCGCTGCTGCGCGCGCAGCCGGCTCGGTTACCGGACGCGGTCGAGGAACTGCTGCGCTTCGACGGCCCCCTGCAGGTGGCGACCTTCCGCTTTACCGCCGAGCCGGTGGACATCGGCGAGGTTACCATCCCGGCCGGCGAGATCGTCGTTCCTGGCCTGCTGGCCGCCAACCGAGACCTGGCCTGCACCGCGCAGCCCAACGCGCTGGACATCACCCGCGCGGATAACCCGCATCTGGCCTTCGGCCACGGCATCCACCACTGCCTCGGCGCGCCGCTGGCCCGGCTGGAGGGCCGGATCGCGCTAGGCACGCTGCTCGCCCGCTTCCCCCGGCTACGGCTCGCGGTGCCCGCCGAGCAGCTGACCTGGCGACCAGGGATAATCATGAACGGCCTGGACGCGCTCCCCGTGATCCTGCACTGAAGGGCGGCCTCAGCCACCGAAGGGGCCGTCTTCGGGCAGCCGTAAGTCTGGTTTGTCGACTTCCTCAATGTTGACGTCCTTGAACGTGAGCACTCGGACGTTC
>JBOHFY010000024.1:0-8650 GCA_050699895.1 Pseudonocardiaceae bacterium | reverse complement strand
GACCACGACTACCTGCTGGTGCGCCTGGGCACCGGTGACCTGCCCTCCCAGGTGGTGCTGGATGACCCGACCCGCGAGGAGCACCGGCGGGCGGTGTCCTGGACCGCGCTGGACGTGCCGGTCACGGTGGGGCTGCGGGAGTCCGGCGTGCTCGGCATCGCCGGCCCGGCGCCGGCTGCCCGGGCGGTGGCCCGCTGGGTGCTGGCCCAGGCCGCGGTCCTGCACAGCCCGGGCGACCTGCAGGTCTACCTGCTCACCGACGCCTGCGGCCGGAGCAGCTGGGAGTGGGGGCGCTGGCTGCCGCACGCCCGTCCGGCCGAGAGCTCGCAGGCCAGGGCGCTGGTGGGCACCGACACCGACACCGTCGCCCGGCGGGTTGCGGAACTGGCCGCGATCGTGACGGCCCGGCGTAAGGCGCTGCGTGAGTCCTCGGTGGTGACGTTCGCCGATCCGGACGTCATGGTCATCCTGGACGGCGCCCGGCGGTTGCGGCTGCTGCCCGGGGTGATCCAGATCCTCAAGGACGGTCCCTCGGTCGGCGTGTACGCGGTGTGCCTGGACGCCGACGAGCGGCTGCTGCCCGCGGAATGCCAGGCGACCGTGGCCGTGGACCCCGACGGTGGCCTGCGGGTACGCCAGGCCGGCGAGGACCCGGTGGCCAACGTCCGCCCCGAGTACGTCACCCCGGCCTGGTGCGAGCGGCTGGCCCGGGGGCTGGCCCCACTGCGCGACATCAGCGGTGCACAGGAGGACGCGGTGCTGCCGGGCGCGTGCCGGTTGCTCGAGCTCCTGGGGTTAGAGCCGCCGACTCCTGACGCGATCATGGCGCGCTGGGCGGTGGGTGGACGGAGCACCGAAGCGCTGGTCGGGGTCGGTCTCGACGGTCCGCACGTGATCGACCTGCGCCGGGACGGGCCACACGGGTTGGTCGCCGGCACCACCGGGGCCGGCAAGTCTGAGCTGCTGCAGACCCTGGTGGCCTCCCTGGCGGTGGCCAACCGGCCGGACGCGATGGTGTTCGTCCTGGTCGACTACAAGGGCGGCAGCGCGTTCAAGGACTGCGCGGACCTGCCGCACACCGCCGGCATGGTCACCGACCTGGATGCGCACCTCGTCGAGCGGGCCCTGGAGTCGATCTCGGCAGAGCTGCGCCGCCGGGAGCGGCTGCTCGCCGACGCCGGCGCGCCCGATATCGAGAGCTACCTGCTGGTGGCCGGCGCCACCCCGGGGCTGCCCCCGCTGCCCCGGTTGCTGATCGTGATCGACGAGTTCGCCTCGCTGGTCCGCGAGCTGCCCGACTTCGTCACCGGGCTGGTCGACCTGGCCCGTCGCGGCCGGTCGCTGGGTATCCATCTGATCCTGGCCACCCAGCGGCCCAGTGGGGTGGTCTCGCCGGAGATCCGGGCGAACACCGACCTGCGGATCGCGTTGCGGGTCACCGACGCCGCCGAGTCCGCCGACGTGATCGACGCCCCCGACGCGGCCCGGATCACCAAGGCCACCCCGGGCCGGGCCTACGTCCGGTGCGGCGCCAGCTCGCTGGTTCCGGTGCAGGCCGGTCGGGTCGGAGGGCGGCGTCCCGGCACCGGGCCGGTTGGCGCGGCCGAGCCGTGGGTCGCCACGGTGGACCCAGCCAAGCTTGGCCAGCCGCTACCCACACCGCCCAAGCGTGTGACGGCCGACGAAGAGGTCACCGACCTGGCCATCCTCGTCGAGGCGATCAGCAAGGCCACCCAAGCGCTGGGCATCCCGGCCCAGCCCAGCCCATGGCTGCCGGCGCTGCCGGAACAGCTCACCCTCGACGAGCTGCCCGCGCCGGTTCCCGCGTCTGGCCGGCTCACCCCGATCCCCTACGGGCTTGACGACCTGCCCGCCGACCAGCGGCAACGCCCGGCCTGCCTGGACCTGACCACATTCGGCCACCTGTTCGCGGTCGGTGGCCCGCGCAGTGGGCGCTCGCAGATCCTGCGGACGATCGCCGGCTCGATCGCCCGGATCCACTCGGCCGCGGACGTACACCTGTACGGGATCGATTGCGGGAACGGCGCGTTGCTTCCCGTCGCCGAGCTGCCGCACTGCGGCGCGGTGGTCCGCAACACCCAGACCGAGCGGGCGGCCCGGTTGGTCCGGCGCCTGAGTGCGGAGCTGAAGCGCCGGATCGAACTACTCGGTGAGTCCGGCTTCGCCGACGTCGACGAACAGCGCGCCGCGGTGGCGCCGGGGCGGCGGCTGCCGCACCTGGTGGTGTTGATCGACCGGTGGGAGTCGTTCACGATCTCCCTCGGCGAGATCGACAACGGCGCGCTCACCGAGGAGATCCAGCGCATCCTGCGGGAGGGCGCCAGCGTCGGGGTGCACCTGGTCATCACCGGGGACCGCTCGCTGCTGTCCGGGCGGATGTCCACCCTGACCGAGGCCAAGCTGGTGTTCCGGTTACCGGACCGCGGTGACTTCTCACTGATCGGGATCAACCCGCGCAAGGTCGCCGAGACGATGCCGCCGGGTCGGGCGCTGCGGGCCGAGTCCGGGGTGGAGACCCAGGTCGCGCTGCTCGCGCCGGATGCGACCGGCCAGGGTCAGGCCGCCGCACTCGCCCGGATCGCGTCCTGGGCCTGCGAACGGGACGCCGATCTGCCCGCCGGGCTGCGGCCGTTCCGGGTCGACGTGCTGCCAGCCCGGGTGGGCTTCGAGCAGGCCTGGGAGCTGCGAGAGGCCCCTGACTCCGACTCGGCCGGGTCGATGTGGGCGCTGGTCGGGATCGGTGGGGACACGCTGCGCGCCTACGGGCCGGATCTGGCCACCGGCACACCGGCCTTCGTGGTGGCCGGGCCGCCGAGCTCCGGGCGCAGTAGCGTGCTGGTGGCCATGGCCCGGTCACTGCTGCGCGCCGGTGTCGGGGTCGTCGCGGTCACCCCCCGCCCGTCCCCGCTACAGCGACTGGCCGGCGAGGGCGCCACCGTGCTGTCCGGTCCTCAGCTGACTGCCGCCGACCTCAACGCGGCGCTGGCCACCGCTCCCGAGCGAGCTGTCGTGCTCATGGACGACGCCGAGCTGCTGCGTGACTGCTCGGCCGAGGACGAGCTGCGCGGGTTGCTTCGGGCCGGAGCTGGGTCGGGCCGGGCGCTGGTGATCGCCGGTGACGCTGAGGCCGTCTGCGTCGGGTTTTCCGGCTGGCAAGTGGAGCTGAAAAAGGCCCGCCGCGGCCTGCTGCTCGCCCCGCAGTCCATCACCGAGGGTGATCTGATCGGCCTCCGGCCACCCCGCAGCCTGCTGGGCCAACCGGTCCAACCCGGCCGCGGCCTGCTGCACCTCGGCGACGGCGAACCCCGCGTCGTCCAAGTCCCCTACAGCGCCGAGGAGGGCACTTCTGCCTCACACTTCAGGACCCCAGGACGAACCTGACAGGAGAAAAATGCAACGTTATGTGACAGAGTTTATCGGGACATTTTTTCTGGTACTGACGGTTGGTATCACGGCGCTACGCGAGGTCCCGCTTTCCCCACTCGCGATCGGTGCGGTATTGATGGTCATGGTGTACGCGGGCGGTCATATCTCCGGGGGCCACTACAACCCAGCGGTGACGCTTGGGGTTTTCCTGCGGGGAGCGTTGCGCGCAAAGGACGTTGGCCCATATTGGGTGGCGCAGATCGCCGGGGCCGTCCTCGGAAGCTATACGGCGCTGTACTTGGTCGGTGATTCGTACCCGCAAGCGCTGTCCTTTTCTGGTGGCCAAGTCACGGTCGCGCTGGTCGCTGAGTTCCTCTTCACGTTCGCGCTGGTATGGGTGGTGCTCAACGTGGCAACGTCGAAGGACCACGAGGTCAACTCCTTCTACGGCCTGGCCATCGGCTTCACGGTCGCCGTTGGCGCTTTCGCGGTCGGCGCCATCACCGGCGGAGCCTTCAACCCCGCCGTCGCCATCGGTACCGCTGTCATGGGCCTGGCTTCCTGGTCGGCACTCTGGATTTATCTTGTCGCGAATTTGCTGGGTGGCGCGGTCGCGGCATTCGCGTTCCGCTTCTGTAGCCCCAAGGATGTGCCGGCTCAGGCCGCTCCAGTTACGGATGCGCAGGTTACGCACACTAGCGCACGCGCACTCTGAAAGAGATTGACCTCCTGTATTCACCCCTGTGGAACTAAGTTCCACAGGTCGCCGGCCGGGCGGTGGGCGATCGACCGTCCGAGGGGCGGTGCACGTGGGTAATGGAGGTGTAGTTACTGGAACTACACCTCCACTCTTTCGTACAGTGGCGGTACGATTGCATCATGCCAGCTCTCCTAGAACGCCCCACTGACATGTTCGACCGTGAGTGGGAATGGTCCGCGCTGGCCGGGTTCGCGCTGGACCCAGCGCCCGGTGCCACTCTGGGGGTGGTCTCAGGGCGACGTCGGCAGGGCAAGTCCTACCTGCTCGAGGCGCTGTGCGAGGCCTCCGGTGGCTGCTATTTCGCCGCGACGGAGGCGACGGAGGCCGACTCGCTGCGCCTGCTGGCCGAGACGATCGGTGCCTGGTCCGGCATGCCGGCCGCCCCCGCCCTGAGTGGTTGGGAACAGGCGCTCGATGTCCTGCTCGCGCTGGGTCAGAACCGGCCACTCACCGTCGTGCTCGATGAGTTCCCATACCTGTGCGCCGCCAGCCCCGCGCTGCCCTCGATCGTCCAGAAGGCGTTCGGCCCACGCCGCCCACAACGCTCGGGCTCGCGCACCAGGCTGATCCTGTGCGGATCGGCGCTGACCTTCATGGGTGGCCTGCTGTCCGGATCGGCTCCGCTGCGCGGACGAGCGGGTCTCGATCTCTCGATCGCCACCTTGGATTACCGGTTGGCAGCCCGGTTCTGGGAGGTGACGGACTGGCGGTTGGCCGCACGGCTGCATGCAGTGGTGGGTGGGACACCGGCCTACCGCCGGGAATACTCCCGAGGTGACGCGCCAACCGGCCCCGACGACTTCGACGACTGGATTGCCCGCACGGTACTCAACCCGGCGAGCCCGCTGTTCAAAGAGGCCCGTTACCTGCTGGCAGAGGAGCCCGACCTGCGCGACAAGGCGCTCTATCACTCGGTCCTGGCCGCCGTCGCCGACGGCAACACCACGCGCGGTCGCATCGCCACGTTCGTCGGCCGCCGCGATGACGCGGTGCGCCACCCGCTGACCGTGCTGGAGGATGCCGGTTTCCTGCTCCGCGAACCGGACGTGTTCCGGCCGGCCCGCAGTACTTTTCGGATCACCGAACCACTCGTCACCTTCTACCACGCTGTCATGCGCCCTGAGTGGTCACGCCTGGAACGCCCGGGCAACGCCACGGCGGTGTGGCACGATGCGCGGGCCCGGTTCGACTCTGCGGTACTCGGGCCGCACTTCGAGGGGCTGTGCCGAACGTGGGTGACGACGTTCGCCGACCGGGGAACTCTCGGCGGCACAGCTGCGGTCGTCGGCGCAGCGGTGGTCAACGACCCGGCACGCCGGCGTACCTGGGAGGTCGATGTGGCCGCCGTCGCACCCGACGGCGCGCTGCTGTGCATCGGCGAGGCGAAATGGGGCACCATCATGGGCAGCGAACACCTCGAGCGGCTGCAGCGAATCCAGCAGCTGCTGGTGGCGCAGGACCGGCCCGGGGCCGCCGGGTCGCGGCTGATGTGCTGCAGCGGCGTCGGCTTCACCGACCAGCTCCACCAAGCTCAGCGCAATGGCGACGTCATTCTCGTCGACCTCGAACGGCTCTATAACGGCAGCTGAGCGAGCCGGCTGCCAGACCTCAGGACGAACCCGACAGGAGAAAATATGCAACGTTATGCGACGGAGTTCATCGGGACATTTTTCTGGTACTGACGGTCGGTACCACGGCGCTACGCGAGGTCGCGTTCGCCCCACTCGCGATCGGTGCGGTATTGATGGTCATGGTGTACGCGGGCGGCCACATCTCCGGGGGCCACTACAACCCAGCGGTGACGCTCGGGGTCTTCCTACGGGGAGCGTTGCGCGCGACGGACGTCGGCCCGTATTGGGTGGCACAGATCGCCGGAGCCACCCTAGGAAGCTATACAGCACTGTACCTGGTCGGCGATTCACACCCGCAAGCGCTGTCCTTTTCTGGTGGCCACATCGCGGTCGCGCTGGTCGCTGAGTTCCTCTTCACGTTCGCGCTGGTATGGGTGGTGCTCAACGTGGCGACGTCGAAGGACCACGAGGTCAACTCCTTCTACGGCCTGGCCATCGGCTTCACGGTCGTCGTCGGCGCTTTCGCGGTCGGCGCCATCACCGGCGGAGCCTTCAACCCTGCCGTCGCCATCGGTACCGCTGTCATGGGCCTGGCTTCCTGGTCGGCACTCTGGATCTACCTCGTCGCGAATCTGCTGGGTGGCGCAGTCGCAGCATTCGCGTTCCGCTTCTGCAACCCCGAGGACGTGTCGACTCAGGCCACTCCGGTCACGGATGCACAGGCTGTGCACAGTAGCGCACACGCGCACATTGAAATGAATTGACCTCGCGTATTCACCCTTGTAGAACTCAGTTCCACAGGTCGCCGACCCTGTCGCCTAAGCCCCGTCAGCCGGCTTAGGCGACAGGGAGTTGCGGGTGACGAAGGTGGTGAGTCGTTCGTCCAGCTCACGCAGGTGCGGAGAGCCGGCCCGCAGGGGCTGGATCTGCCGGTGCAGGGTACCCAGCCGCTGGGCGATGATGGTCGAGTTGACGTCGGTGGCGGTGCGCAGCGCTTCCCGGCCGTACGCTGCGGCCTGCTCCAGATCACGGCTGCGCAGGTGAGCGAGGGCCATATGGGTCTGGACCACAGACTGGTCGCGGACCCGCCAGGGCTCGAAGCCCTGCAAGGCTGTGGTGCTCAGGGTGAGGGCTTCCTTGACCTCGCCGATGTTACTGAGACAGAGACCGACGTCAGCGATGAAATCGTTTTCGGAGTAGCCAATCCGCCACGGGGGCTCGTCACCGGGGCGTACCGACTCGTGGCATCGCTCAGCCGCGAGCGCCGCGCGGCGCGCCGCGTTGGCCTCGCCGAGCAGGGCCAGGCCGCGTGCCTCCAGCGCGTGCAACTCGGCGGCCAGCCCTGGGGTGGCCGCACCCTGGGTGATGCTCAGCCCGGCCCGGGCGAGCGCGACCGCGTGGCGCCCGTATCGCGAGGTGTCGTACTCCGGCGGCGTGTTCTCACCGATCCGCGCCGTCAACCGGCTCATCGTGGCCAGCACGAAGGCCGCATACAGCCGGTCTCCCGCCCGCATGGCCAGGTCCAGTGCCTGGATGTGGTAGCGCTGGGCCAGCGCGTCGCGGCCGGTATCGGCGGACATGAATCCGGCCAGTCGGGTGGCTTCGGCAACACCGGAGAGCAGGGCCTTGCCGGTCTTGTCCGAGTAACTGCCGTGCAGCAGCTGGTTGGCCTCCCGGTTCAGCAGCACCACCACCTGCTCACGCACTCGCCCCGACCCGAACTGGTGCTTTAGTTTGCTCAGGTGGGCGACCTGCTCGGTGAGCACCGCCACATCGGCCATGCCCACCCGCTGACCCGCCGCGCGGGCGGTGGCCTGCGTTGGCGGAACGATGAGGGCGACCAGCGTGGGCTCGGCGAAGGCGGCCACGCTGAACACCGAGCCCAGCAGCAGCTTGCGACGGCGCATGTCACGTCCCGAGAGCTCGACGACCGTGCGGACTGTGCCCTCCAGTGTGCCCGAACAGGTCAACCCGTCATAGGGATCCTCCCCGGTGGGCTCCCGGTCGATGAATCCGCAGTCGGTGACGGTCACCTCCTGGTGCAACCGCCGAGCCAGCACGGTGGCGATCAGGCGGGGCACCGGCCAGCGCGGCTGGGCCCCGTCCAGCACCCGCCGCACCGAGGTGGCGGTGGTGGCCAGATGTTTCCCTTCCCGGGCGGCGGCGTTGACCACCGCGCGGGCCAGCCCGGCATTACTCATCGCCGCCTCTTCCAGCAGCGCCCGCAACGCGGTGTTGCCGCCCGCCGTCCCACCCTCGCCACTCATGGTCGTTGCCACCCCGTCTCCATTCGATCGCTCGGTGCGGTCCATCGTGGACCGTTGTCGGGCGAATGGGGAAATCGTCACCGCCGCGTGAGACCCCAGTGAGACTCCCGTCCGGCACCTCGACCCGGTGCCGAGCCGCATCCACTGCCACCGCCGATGCGCTGGGCGTTCACTACCTGTGTCGAAGTCGTGCCGTCGCCTATCGAGACTGTGGACCGGAGGAGATCACGTGGAGTCGGGTGCGCTGGTGGTGGGGGTGACACATCTGCTGGTGGTGGGGGTGACACATCTGCTGGCGGTGGATGACGCGGTGGATGAGCAGTTGCGGTGCGGGGTGTACGCGGCACTGTGCGGACAGTGGGTGGCAAGGTCGGACCTGCCGCCGTCGGAGTGCCCGCAGGACTGCGAATGCGATCTGGCGTTGTACTGCCCGGAGTGTGTGAGCCGGGCCGCCGAATCGAGCGCGCAGGCCCCGCCCGGACCCGGTGCTCAGTAGAACCCCACAGCCGTTTCACCATCAGTAGTTCGGGGGTTCGGGCGGGGATGGACCACTGCCGCCGGGTACGGGCCGGGCGAGTATTTCCTGACGGATCGCGCCTGCCGTGGGCGGTATCGGAGCTTGATCGCCGGAAGTGAGCTGTGGCCGTGCGGTAGTGCACGGCCAC
>JBOHFY010000023.1:0-2561 GCA_050699895.1 Pseudonocardiaceae bacterium | reverse complement strand
GCTGTGACGATGCCGTTCTACGCCTCGGTCGAGCAGGTCATGCGCGACCGCTCGGAACTCGCCCGCAAGGGCATCGCCCGGGGCCGCGGTGTCGTCGTGCTCAGTTACTCACGCGGAGTGCTGTTCGTCGCTGAGAACCTGTCCACCGCCCTGCACAAGGTCTCGGAGATCTACGACCGGATCGGCTTCGCCGCCGTCGGCCGCTACAACGAGTACGAGAACCTCCGCCAAGCCGGTATCCGGCACGCCGACGTTCGCGGCTACTCCTACGACCGGCGCGACGTGACCGGGCGGGCCCTGGCCAACGCCTACGCGCAGACTCTCGGGACGATCTTCTCAGAGCAGCAGAAGCCCTTCGAGGTGGAGTTGTGCGTCGCCGAGGTGGGCGCTAACCCGGACTCCGATCAGCTCTACCACCTGACCTACGACGGTTCGATCGGCGACGAGCCGGACTTCGTCGTGATGGGCGGCCAGGCCGACGTCATCTCCACGGCGCTCAAGGAGTCCTTCCGGCAGGAGATGGATACCCCGGAGGCCGTCGCCGCCGCAGTATCAGCCCTGAGTTCGGTCTCCACCAGCGTCAATGGGGCCGGCACGCGCATCCTGGGTGTTGGCCAGCTCGAGGTCGCGGTCTTGGACCGGTCCCGGCCGCGCCGTGCCTTCCGCCGCATCACCGGGACTACACTGTCCGCGCTGCTCACCAGCGCCGAGGCCTCGACCACCGAGGGTCCCGCTGACTCATCGCCGGATGCCGGTACGGACGCCGATGGCACGAATGGGGCACCCGCCGGTGGTGGGCCCAGCGTCGCCACCTGATTCCGGGGCAACTGACGGGGGAAGTTCCTTAACGCTCCGGGTCCGGGCGGTAGACTTTCAGCGCAGCGGATTGGGTGAAGAACAGGAAACAGTGCCCTTCCGACGTCACCTCGCTGTCAACGGCCAGCGAGACAGGCTGCCCGAGGATGTCGACCCGCAGCTCAGCCCGTTCCCGCTGGACGTAGGTGCGGCTGTGTCCCAGCGCACCGGCTAGCGCACTGATCAGGAACCGGGTCCGGGACAGCTGCATGTCGGCGCGGACGTAACGGACGTCCATCAATCCGGAGTCCAGCCGGTGCCGGGTCCCGGCGGCGAAGCCGCGCGGACGGTAGAGCCCGTTGCCCACGAACATCAGCCACACCTTGCGCGGAGTGCCGTCAATGCACGTCACCAGCGGATCCGATTCCCGGAGTACCCGGATCAGCGCGATGGCGGCTGCCGGCCATTTGCCCCAGCGTGATTCGCTGCGTTCCCGCAGCTGTACCAGGTCCGGGTATCCGCCGAGGCTGGCGGTGTTGAGGAACCAGTGTGGCTGCGCACCGTCGACCCGCACCGCTCCCAGGTCCACCGTCACTGCACTGCCGTTGCGCACCGCCGCGACGGCGTCGGGCAGCTCGGCCACCCCGATGTCGCGAGCGAAATGGTTCAGCGTGCCGGCTGGCACCACCACCAGCGGCAACCCCCGGCCGGCCGCCACCGCCGCCGCCACCGCCGCCACCGCCGCCACTGTGCCGTCGCCACCGGCCACCCCCAGCGCACGCACCGGAACCTCGGCGGCATCCAGCTCCTCCTCCAGTTGCTCGGTCAGATCCCGACCCGGCTCAGTGAGCACCTGCCGGGCTGCGGGCCAAGCGGTGGCCAGCTCCGCACCGGGGTGTTCGCCCTCGGTTCCCGAGCTGGGATTGATCATTATGACCAGACCTTCGCCGTCGGGCAGGGCGGGCACCCGCGCCTGGTACCTGCTCTCGGCGGATTCGCCGACCCGCAGCGGCCACCACCGCCGGGTCGCCAGCGCGATGCCGGTGCCCATCAACATCCCGACCGCCACGTCGGAAGGCCAGTGCGCCCCGGTGTGCACCCGGGAGTAGGCGACCGCCGCCGCGATCGGTGCTACGGCCAGGCCTACCGTGGGGCTTTCCATTGCCACTGCGGTAGCGAACGCCGCCGCCGACGCAGCATGGCCAGAGGGGAACGACGACGACGTTGGATGATTCCGCACCGCCAGCCGGCGCGCCACAGGGAGGTCCTCGTAGGCTGGCCGCCGGCGTGGCAGCAAGGGTTTGGCCAGCGCGTTGATGGTGAGGCTGGCCCCACCGATGGCCGCCATGCCGCGCAGCGCGGCGCGCCGGTGCGCACCTTTACGGCTGGCCAGCACCGCAGCCACCGCGAACCACAGCAGGCTGTGGTTCGCGGCCGTGGTGAGTCCCCTCAGGCCGGTGTCTGCAGGCCACTGCGGGATGACCGCGCTGCGGCGCACCAGCTCTCGGTCGATCCGATTGACGTCTTGCGCTACTCGGCGCAACCAATCCCGCACTGGCACAGCCTAAGTGAGCCCGTACGGAGGGCCGCCAGGATGGCCACAGCGGCCTAGGGTGGAAGGCATGCAGAGGCGGATCTTCGGCATTGAGACCGAGTTCGGGGTCACCTGCACCTTCCACGGTCAGCGACGATTGTCCCCCGACGAGGTGGCGCGCTACCTGTTCCGCAGGGTCGTGTCGTGGGGCCGTTCGTCGAACGTCTTCCTC
>JBOHFY010000022.1:0-17084 GCA_050699895.1 Pseudonocardiaceae bacterium | reverse complement strand
TCAGTGAGCTCCGCGAGCCGGAGGTGGCCACGACGCTCTCCCACAGGCGCAGGGCGAGCGTGGTCACGGCCTGCCACAGATCCTCCAGGCGCAGGGCGACCGTGGCACCAAGACCAGCGGTGGCTCGCTCCACCTCGAGGGATAACCACCACTCCAGGATCTTCTGGTACAACCCGGCCGCGCTGATCGTGTGTTGTACATCGGTCACCGCGCGTAGCCGGTCGGCGTCCAGGGCGGCGATGAAACTGAGCATGCGCGGGTTCTCCGAGAGCTCGAGCAGATTCTGGATATTTTTGATCATGTTCCAGCGAGCATCGGCCCTTTGCTGGTCTCCGCCGTAACGGTTGAGGAGGTATCGGTGAATCTCGGTGGGAGTGAAGCCCTCGACGGCGATGATCCGCCGGTGGGGCATCAGGCCGACCCGTTCGCCCAGCGTGGTGAACACCTGGGCGTCCGACCTGAAGTGTTCCGTCCGACTCGCCACGATGATTTTCGCTCGGTCCTGGGCGGCTTCCAGCAGCGTGTGGAGGTGCTCGGCGGCGCGGTCGTAGGTGATCCGGGTGACCAGCTCATCGAAGCCGTCGAACAGCAGGATGATCCTGCCCTCACGCAGCATGTAGTCGAATGCGGTGAGGTTCGGCAGGCCCTCGCCGTGGTTGGCCAGGTGCGCGGCGACCAGCCCGCGGACGGTGTGCGTCTTGTCCAGCGCCCGCAGCTCGATCAGGATCGGGATCAGGTGGGGTGCCGTCTCGGCGATGCGCCGGGTCACTTCCCGCAGCAAGAACGTTTTGCCACGCCCGGCGTTCCCCAACACCAGCAGGAACCTCGGGTAGTCGGACGTGGCTAGGCGCACGAGCTCCTCGGCGAGGTCCTCGCGAATAACATGATCGCCTGCACCCAGCTCGTGGAAGCGCTGCGGTACGTACAGGGCCGGGAGGTAGAGGGGGTCGATGTACAGCTGGGCCGCCTGCCTGTTGAGGTAGCCGCTCAGGTCGACCAGACCCTGGAACTCGGTGAAGCTGCGTACCCGCACACCCCGGCGCAGCGCCTCCTCGCGGAGCTCCGGCGCGGGTGCGGGGCCCTGGTAGACCAGTTCCGAACCGGGACCAGGCTCGTAGTGCAGGAAGCCCTCGACGATCTCCCGGCTCAGTTCTCCCACGTGAGCGCCGACCCGCCACTGCGGGTTGAAGTCAACCTCCCGCCGGGTGAGCAGCAGATGGGGCGGCTCCGTCTCGACGCGGCGAATCGTGACCCGCTCGTGGCGGGCTTTACACACTTCCTCGATGCGGTCCAGGAGCAGGTTCTGTGGGTCGGCGCTGGGTTTCGGCGCCACGGGTTCCAGCGCCACAGGTTCCAGCGCTAGCCCGGGTTCGTCGTTGCCCGAGTCGAGCTCCCGCGCCGTGGCCGGGGGGAAGGTGCCCTCGGCGGCGCGCCAGGCGCACGCGAGGTGTACCGGTTTCTCCCCGGCGGCGCCATAGGCTGAGAAGCGCCACAGGCCGTCCGGGGTCACCTGGATGATTTCTTCCTGGCCGGGAGCGGTCGCGGGTACTACGGGCAGACCCGACGCGAGAAAGCTGACGGTCGCGCCGCCTGGGCCGGGGCCATGCAGGAGCATGGAGAGGCGGGGTCCCAGGAGGCGGTCCAGGGTGCCCGCGTCACGCAGCAGGGCGGGATCAGCGCCGACTGGCCGGCCGCCGGGGTCGGGGTCGTGGCGGAGGAACCCGACCCGCAGCCATCCGCGCTTCTCGAAGTGCCGCAGCCGCTTGGCGAACCAGGCGGCCTGCGCATCGCCGATCCACCCGTAGTTGTCTTCGGGTCGATGGGTGAGTGCCATCGTGGAGTTCAGGCCCGCGACGGCTACCCGAAGCTCGGGCACGGCGAACAGCGTCCACGGCTGGGCGATGTCGAAAAGTGGCCCTTCCAAACCCTGGTAGAGATCGCTGAACAACTCTGCGTAGTGTTCCAGCTTGGGAAAGTACGGCTGCTGCGGTTCCTCGTCGTTGGCCTCACAGCGCAGGAAGTACGACTGGCAGGCGATCTTGGACACGTCATGGCCGCCGGGGACGATGAGTAAGCGATCGGGCTCCAGCCCGAGAAGCACCCGCAGCCCGGTCAGGAACGCCAGCGCCTCGTCCCGCTCACGCCGCCGACCGGACTCCATCAGGTCGCCGGTGACGAGGATCAGGTCCGGCTGGGGTGCGCCGGTATCGGTCAGATGGGTCACATTGGCCCAGATTCGCGCCTGTAGGTCACGCGCGTTGAGTGGCTCGGCCATGCCCCAGCCGAATCGGGGTCCGGGTACGTGGAGCAGCGCGATCGCCTCGCGCCGCAGCCGAGGGGCGGAGCCAGCGGGGGGATAGGGAGGTGGAGTGGCCGGGGTGCGGCGGGTGCGCCCCAGCTCGCGCGACGGCACCGGTTGTGCCGCGTGGCGGGGGTCCGGCTCGAGCTGGGGCGTCCCGTTGTCATCGGGCTGCGGCACCTCGACCAGGGTCGTCGTGGGCGAGGGGAATTCCGGCGCTCGTGCGGGCTTGGCTCGCCCGGCCAGCGCGTGGCGAAGGCGGCTGCGCAGCACCTCACCGGCTGTGCCGGGGTCGGTGACGCCAACCAGGTCCACCCAGGTGACTGTGGCGAGCAGGCCATCCAGCGGGCAGTCCTCAATGCGGACGGTGACGAGCTTGGCGCGGTCGGTACGCCGCGCGGCGGTCTCGGGGTGTGCTCGCGATGGTGCGCAAGCTCAGTGTGCTGGACTGGATCAGGATCGGGCTGCTCATCGCTGGTATCCTGTGCGTCCTGACCGGTCTGTTGCCGGCGGCGCAGGCGCAGGACAACCTCCGGCGCATCGCGCCACTGCTGTTGTTCCTGGGCAGCGTGATCGTGCTGGCCAAGCTTGCCCGGCAGGCGCAGGTCTTCGACGTCATCGCGGCCAGGATGGCGATCGTGGGGCGGGGCAACTACCTGGCGTTGTTCCTGTTCTGCGTGGCCTTCGCCTCCCTCACGACGATGTTCCTCAACCTCGACACGACAGCCGTGTTGCTCACCCCGGTGATGCTGGCCCTTGCGCCCACGGCGCGGATCGCGGCTCTCCCGCTGGCGATGACCACTGTCTGGCTGGCCAACACCGCGAGTCTGCTGCTTCCGGTCTCGAACCTCACCAACCTGCTCGCCGCTGATCGGGTGGCGCTCACGGCACCGGCGTTCGCCGCCCGGATGTGGCTCCCGCAGCTGGCTGCGGTCGCGGCGACCATGTTCTTTCTCTGGGCCTGCTACTGGCGCCGAGGTGAGCGGGGTGCCGATCGCTATGTTCCGCCGCCGCCACTGAAGCTTGATCAGCCCAGGCAGCGCGCCTTGTTCGGGGTGGCGGGCGCGGCCTGCCTGGTGTTCATCCTCGCCATCCCGTTCGTCGGCCAGCGGATCGGCTATTCCGCCGCCGCCGCCGCGCTGATCGTCCTGGTCGCTTTCGCTGTTCTCGACCGTGGGAAACTGCGGCTGGACCTGGTCCCCTGGCAGCTGCTGGTCTTCGTCACCGGGCTGTTCCTGGTGGTTCCGACGCTGAGCCGGTATGGCCTGGCCGAGATGATGACCGCGCTCATCGGTACTGGTCACAGTGGGATCGGGTCGTATCGAGCCGCGCTGGCCGGTGCTGGATTATCCAACGTGCTCAATAACCTGCCCGCCTATACCGCAGGAGAGGCGGTTATCCCTGCGGTGAACAGCGATCAGTTATTGGCTCTGCTCATCGGCACCAATGTGGGGCCGATCGTCACTCCCTGGGCCTCCTTGGCGACAGTGCTGTGCTTGGAGTCCTGCCGTGACCACGGCCTTGGTGTCCCGCTGGGCAAGTTCGTCCGCACCGGTCTCGCCCTGGCGGTCGTGGCGCTGGCGGTGAGCGTTGGGGCGCTGCTGCTCACTCGGTGACTAGGCCGATGGCGGCCCGCCGCGCGGTGCGGACCAGCGCAAGCAGGTCGCCGATGGCCTCCGAGCGTCCCGCCACGAAGCTGCGGTGCGCTGCGGGGAGGTCGATACGCTCGTCGAAAACAGAGCCGTCCAGGCCGCATACCGTGATGCCAGCCTCCTGCGCGATCAGGCTGCCGGCGGGGAGGTCGACCGCCTCGGGCCGGTAGCCCACGAACCCGTCGATATCCCCGCGCGCCAGCATCACCCAGGACAGCAACGGCGCCCACAGTTGCAGTACCCTTCTCGCGCCCGACTCCAGGACCATCCGCATCGCCCTGGCCGTATCGTCGGTCCGCCCCACACCGTGGCCCTGCGTCCAGGCCAGCAGTGGCCCGCAAGGAGCCGGCCGGTAGGGCGGGCATATCGTCATGCCGCTCGGGCCACGGGTGCCGCGGTCGCGGACCGCGGACCAGGTCTGGCCGGCCACCGGATCGTGGACGATGCCGAGTACCGGCACCTTGTTCTCGCACAAGGCGATGCCCACGACGTAGACGCTCAGGCCGATGACCATGTTGTTGGTGCCGTCCAGGGGGTCCACCAGCCACGTCCAGGAGCTGTCGTCGGCGTCCAGCAGACCGGATTCCTCGGCGATGATCCGATGCCGGGGAAAGGCGTCGCGGATGTGCCCGACGATCAGGTGCTCCGCGGCCAGGTCAAGCTCGGTCACGACATCACCGTCGGCGTCCTTGGTGCGGACACCGAGGTCCTTGGTGGCCCCCGCGCGCAGCAGCGCTCCCGCCGCCTCGGCCGCGGTCACCGCGACGCTCCGCGCCTGCTCAAGGTCCACCGGGGCCATGGTCTTCACGGGTCCTCTCGGTCCCCCTGGCTGGCGGTGCGGATCCGCGCGAGCCGGTCGGTGACGACCCGAGCGGCGTGGGCGGTCTCATCGCGATCACAGCGTTGCCGCCGTACCCGGTGGGTCTTCCGGTCGATCCCACCGAGTGAGAGATCCCTCGTTCCCCGACGGCTGCGGCCCAGTGCCACCGTAGCCGCCTCACCCTGGACCACGGTGGCGTGGAAAACCCCCGCCGCCAGGGAGTAGACGTCGCCCCGGTGGCTGAGTTCAGAGGTCCTGATCTCGCAGCGGACCAGCCGTGGGGTCTCGCGCAGCTCGTCGCCGTCCCTGCCGCTTCGTACCTCGAAGACCCGATACGCGGCCTCGTCGGGTGTATCGATGACGTCGATGACCTCGTTGCGCACGCTGCCGTACAGCACGTAGCTGGTCAGGTCCCAGCTGTGGGAATGCATCGTGGACGTCGTCGGGCTTGCGCGCGGCAGGCCCTCGTGCCAGATGTGCACGCAGACCCCCGCCGGGCCCGTTCGCTCGACGGGAAGGCACACGAACCCGAGCGGATGCCGCACACCGGCGACGCTGGTGCGGTTGTGAGTGATCTCGGTGAGGACACCGGATGCCCAGCGCGGTATGGCCCGCCGGGCCGTGCCGCCACGCATGGCTCGATGGCAGCTGTCGTAGCCCGTCATCGCGATCACCAGTAGGGGTTCTTGGCCCGGAGGGCCTTGGTGATGACGTCGGAGACGTCGCGGTCGGTGAACGAGCGCGGCAGCTCCAGCATGGTGAACAGCTTACGGGCCTCCTCGATGGTCGGCTCCGCGCTGAGCCGCGGTTCGCCGGCCTTGTCGAGATCGACCCGCCGCGCCTGCCGGAAGCTGGCCGCCAGCTCCCGGCTGTAGGCGCGGTAGTAAGGCTTGTCCTTCGCGATGATCAGCGCCGTGCCGGACGGGTCCTCCATGGTTATGATCATGTTATGGCGGAGAGATCCCAGCGGAGTGTGGTCATCACCTTGGACAGGCCGACCTCGATCGTGAGGAAGGTGACGCGCTGGCGATACCAGCAGGCGGCCAGGACCGTGGCGAACGACTCCTTGCGAGTGCGCTCGAAGGTCCACGGCTCCCCGGTGCCGTCCGGACGGGACGTCAGTGACGAGCGGAAATCGGCATACGCCCGGCACAGTGCGTCGTCGGTCGGATCGATGATCTCCAGCCGCATGTGGAGCGGGCGGTGCTCCCGCTGGGCGTGCTCGACGCACTCCTTGATAGTCACCGCGCGCAGGTAGGTTCCGGTACCTCCCTTGAAGAACCACAGTGGGGTGTGGCGGCGTGCCTCGGCGAGCTCCTGGCTGACTTCGATACCGGTGACGTGACGCACGGCGGAGATATCGGTCAGCACCTTCGAGTTCGACTGCCGGTCCTGGAGCAGCGTCACCGCGAGCAGGGCCAGCACGAGCAGGATGGCGGCGCTGACCTGATCGGCGCCGATCACATCAAGGACCTGGAGGATGCCCACCGCCACCGCGACCAACAGCGCAACGACGCCGTCGGCATTGACTCTGAGCCACCTGATGAACCGCGCCATGGCCACATCTCCGGTTGCCGGGTGGAGCGGCCCTCGTCACGTGGGGGCGCTGGAGAGCTACCGAGAGCCACCAGCATAGAATTCTCTCACTGAAAATTGCAGTCGAATACTTGACCGCGATCAGCCGGCGGCGGGGCCGGCCTGGTGCAGGGTGACGTTGGTGGCGGTGCCCTCCACGACCACCGACCCGGTCTCCACCCAGACCTTGGTGGGGGTGACGGCGAACGGGAGGCCGCCGGGTTTGACGTCGGTGCTCAGCCTCGTGAGCAGGGTCTGGCGGACCCCTCTCGGCAGGGTCACCCCACCGCCGCCGTCCCGGGACAGCCGCACGTCGCTGGCGGTGATCCGCACCAGGCCACCGGTGAGCTCGATCACTCCCAGGCCGATGACCTCGGTGGGCTGGCCGGCGAACTCGATGGTCGCCACCAGCTTGATGGGCGCCCGGTTGCTCGGCGCGCCGTCATCGGGCGCTGGCGTACCCAGCGGCAGCAGTTCCTTGACCTCCTGGTCAGAGGCCTGCTGGATGCGGAGGTCGTCGATCCCGATCGCCCGCCCGAGATCGGAGTCCTTGACCCGGACTCGACCGTCCACCTGGGCTGCCCGTACCGACTGGAGCTTGCCCGAGATCACCTCGGCCAGCGGTGCATCGACGTTGTGCAGGGTGGCCTCCACGTCGAGATCGTGCAGCCGGTCCACGGACAGGCCGCTCGCTCGCACGTCGATGGCGGAATACCGGCCAGCCAGCGCCTGGGTGAGGAACGGGAAGCCGTTGATCCGCACGGATGGGTCGCTGGGCAGCCCGAGCTGCTGGCGTAGCTGCCTGGCTACCGTGTGCTCGGCGGCTGCCGCGACGCCGAAGTCCGCCGCCACGGCCAGGGCCACCACGACCAGTACCGCGGTGATCAGCTTGCGCACGCGCCCGCACCATCCTGTCTGTCTCGTGTTGTGTGTTGATGAGTGGGACGGCACGGTATTCTCCGCAGAACACCCGGCGGGTCGCGGCCCCACCCCGGGGCCATGACCCGGTGCTGACGCCGCCGGCCTCCAACGGCAGAGGAGGGAGCGGGCATGGAGCTACTGCTGCTCACCGCGGATCCTGGCCCGGCCTCGGTGCTGCCCGCGCTGTCCTTGTTGGGGCACGGCGTGCGGTCGGCCGCCCCGGAGGTCGCCGCCCTGTTGGACGCTGGCCCGTACGACGCGGTCCTGGTTGATGCCCGCTCGGACCTGGCTGGTTCGCGCAGCCTGTGTCGCTTGCTGGGATCCACCGGGCTGGATGTGCCGGTGGTGGTCGTCATCAGAGAGGGCGGGCTGGTGGCGCTGTCCGCCGACTGGGGAACCGACGAGATCCTGTTGCCCACCGCGGGTCCGGCCGAGGTCGATGCCCGGCTTCGGCTCCTGGTCGCTCGGCGCGCCACCGAGTCCGCCGCGGGTCGCGGCAGCTCCCTGGTGCTCGGCGAGCTGGTGATCGATGAGGCCACCTATACCGCCCGGCTGCGCGGCCGGCCGCTGGACCTCACCTACAAGGAGTTCGAACTGATCAAGTACCTCGCGCAGCACGCCGGCCGGGTGTTCACCCGCGCGCAGTTGCTGCAGGAGGTGTGGGGTTATGACTTCTTTGGCGGCACCCGCACGGTCGACGTCCATGTGCGGCGGCTGCGGGCCAAGCTCGGCCCGGAGCACGAGCAGCTCATCGGCACGGTGCGTAACGTCGGCTACAAGTTCGTCCGGCCGGTACGCACCATGGGTTCCCGCGAGCGGGCCGAGCACGACCGCGCCGCCGAGCGTCCCGCTGAGCCCGCGGACAGCGCTGATCCAGAATGGGCTGATCCAGAATGGACTGCTCCCGAGCAGTCGCTGCCCGTGCAGCGGAGTTGACCGCGCGGTGACCCTGGCTCTGAGCTGGATCGCCGCGCCGTCTGGCGGACAGCTTGCCGCCGTGATGGGACTGCTGGCCGCCGCCGCGGCCACGGACGGCGTCCACCCCCTCTCCGAGGCGGCTGTGTTGCGGCTGCACCATCCCGGTGCCGGGTTGGTGCACCTGCTGGCCTACGACTCCGAGGGCACCCTGGTCGGCTACGCGGGACTGGATGAGCGCGTCGAGCGCCGCGGCGCCGAGTTCGCGGTGCACCCCGGGCACCGGCGCCGGGGGGTGGGCGGCGCGCTGCTCGCGGCGCTGCTCGATCGGGTGCCCGGGCCACTCTGGGTGTGGGCGCACGGCGAGCACCCAGCGGCGCTCCAGCTGGCGCGCCGCGCCGGGCTAGCCCGGCGGCGCGAACTGTTTCAGCTGCGGCGCGGGCTGGTCGAGCCGATCCCGCCGAGAGCCTTTCCCGACGGGGTGACGCTGCGCGCTTTTGTGCCAGGTGCGGACGAGGCGGCGGTGGTGCGGGTGAACGATCGCGCGTTCGCCTGGCATCCCGAGCAGAGCCGGTGGGATATCCGCGGGCTGATGCTGCGCGAGGCGCAGCCGTGGTTCGACCCCAAGGGTTTCCTGCTGGCGGTCGATGGGGCCGACCGGCTGCTCGGCTTCCACTGGACCAAGGTGCATCCCGACGGCCTCGGCGAGGTCTATGTGCTTGCGGTCGACCCCGACGCCCAGGGCACCGGCCTCGGCGGCGCGCTGACCGTGGCGGGGCTCGCGCATCTGCGCGAGCGGGGGGCGCCGGAGGCGATGCTCTACGTCGAGTCCGGCAATGCCGCCGCCCTGCGGACCTACCAGAAGCTGGGCTTCGCCCACCACCACACCGACGCGGAATTTTTGTCGCTGCGCGACGCGTGAGTGGCGATGTGAGCTATGACTGGCAACGCCACTCACGCGTCGCTCCGCGACAAGCTCAGCGCTTGGGTGGCAGGCCGGTGACGAGGAAGCTGACCTGGCGCGCGATCGCCACCGCATGGTCGGCGAAGCGCTCGTAGTAGCGGCCGATCAGCGCGGCGTCCACCGCCGGTTCCACCCCGTGTGACCAGTCCTCGGCGAACAGGATCTGGAAGATCTGGTGGCGCAGCGCGTCTACCTCATCGTCGGCCTGCGCCAGCCGGTGGGCGGACAGCGGGTCCTGGTCCTCGATCGCGCTTGCGGCGTCCCGCGCCAGGGTGGTGGCGAGCAGGCTCATCCGCGCGAAGACGGGGCGGACGTCACTGGGGATCGGCACCGTCGGGTGCTTCATCCGGGCGATCTTGGCGATGTGCTGGGCCAGGCTGTGCATCCGCTCCAGGTCACCCACCGCGCGCAGGGCCGCGACCACCATTCGCAGGTCGGTGGCCACCGGTGCCTGCAGAAGGAGTAGCGTGACGCAGCGCTGGTCCATCTCGTGGCAGCTCGCCCTCAGCTCGCCGTCGTCGGAGATGACCAGTTCGGCGAGTCTCAGGTCGGCGTGACTCAGCGCGGTCGAGGCGTTGGTCATCATGTGCCCGGTCAGCCGGGCGGCCCTGGCCAAGTCCATGGTGAGGTTGTCCAGCTCGGCCCGGAACGTCTGCCGCATCGAAAGAGGGTACGGCCGCAGGGACGCGGGAGTCCCGGCGGTTGAGTGAACCTGTGATGAACGCGCCTGTCCAGGTGCGTGCGGTGGCGTGAGCCTCGGCACAGGGGTCTGCTCACCCGCCGGAATGGGGCAGCTCGGCGCCGGCCGGGACCGCCAGATCCATCGGGTCCTCCAGCCAGCCCTGCGGCAGCGCCACCCGCCCGGGCGAGCCCTGCCGACCGCGGGGACCGTCGGCGCCGGCCGGGAAGGGGGCGTCGGGGTCCAGCCGGGCCAGCGCCTCGTCCAGCTCGGCGAAGCTGGACACCATCCCCAGCGTGCGCCGCACGTCCCCGCCGACGGGGAAGCCGTGCAGGTACCAGGAGACGTGTTTCCGCAGGTCACGTAGGCCCTTGTCCGGGCCGAGATGCTCGGCGAGCAGCCCGGCGTGGCGGCGCAAGATGGTCGCCACCTGCCCCAGCGTCGGCGGTGTCGGGGCCGGGATGCCGGCGAAGGCGGCCGCCAGCTCGGCGAACAGCCACGGCCGGCCCAGGCAGCCGCGGCCCACCACAACCCCGTCGCAGCCGGTGTGCTCGACCATCCGGATCGCGTCGTCGGCGGCGAAGATGCCCCCGTTGCCCAGCACGGGGATCGACGTGAGGGCCTGCTTGAGCGCGGCGATGGCGTCCCAGTCGGCGTTGCCCGAGTAGCGCTGCGCTGCGGTGCGCGCGTGCAGCGCCACGGCGGCCACGCCAGCGTCTTGCGCGATCCGTCCGGCGTCGAGGAACGTGCGGTGCTCGTCGTCGATGCCGATCCGGAACTTCACCGTGACGGGAATGGGCCCGGCGGCCTCGACAGCGCAGCGGACGATCTCGCCGAACAGGGCCCGCTTGTAGGGCAGCGCGGCACCGCCCCCTCGGCGGGTGACCTTCGGAACCGGGCAGCCGAAGTTGAGGTCGACGTGATCAGCGAGATCCTCGTCGCGGATCAGCTCCACGGCTTTGCGGATCGTCGCCGGATCGACCCCGTAGAGCTGCATCGAGCGGGGGCGTTCCCCGGGGTCGAAACTGATCATCTTTAACGTGCCGGGATGCTGTTCCACCAGCGCCCGGCTGGTGATCATCTCGCAGATGTACAACCCGGCGCCGTGCTCGCGACACAGCCGCCGGAACGCCACGCCGGTGATCCCGGCCATCGGCGCGAGCACGACTGGGGGGTCGACCCGGTAAGGACCGATTCGCAGCGACCGTCGCACGGCAGGCACGCGCTCATCATCCTCCGGTTCCGTGGTGGGGCCGCGGGCTGCCGAGTTTGTTAACGGGCCGCGGTCGAGAAAACCGGCAGCACAGTCTTCTTGAACGTCGCGTTGGCGACGCCGGCGAAGGAGGCGTACCAGGCTAGGCCAGCGGTCACGATGCCGAGGTAGCCACCGATGCTGGTCATGTCGGCAGCGCCCGAGTACGCGCCGATGGTCAGGAAGATGAACGTCGCGAGCAGGGCGACGAACACCGCGGCGACCGCGCCGGAGACCCGCAGTGACGCTACCGTCATGTAGGCGGTGAAGATCGTCCAAGCCAGCAGGAACAGCCCGGTCGCGGACGCCGTGTCGTCGACGGGCAGGCCCGGAGCGATGAGTTCGACGTAGGCGGCGAAGGACAACCAGAAGGCGCCGTATGAAGTGAACGCCAGCGCGCCGAAGGTGTTCTGCTTGCGGAACTCCCACATGCCAGCCAGCAGCTGGACTCCTCCGCCGTAGGCCAGCGCCAGCGGCAGCACGACCGGCTCGATCGCCTTGGCGACCAGGCCGGCGTTGACGCAGCTGAGCACGAAGGTGGTCATCGCGAATCCGGCCAGACCCAGTGGGCCGGGGTCGGCGATGTGATCGCCCGGGGGTTCGGTCCGTACGTTTAGCCGTTCGGGCACTCCGTGTTTCGCGAGGGTGTTGGCCATGATTTACTCCTAGTCATCAGAGGGTTATGCGAGGGCTGTCGCCCGGACTCCCAGCAGAGTGCTGAGGGAGATGGTGTTGCGCGAACAATAACGTGGCTGGCCTCGGAAAGCCCGGAGCTCGGCGAGCGTGTCCCCATCCACCGGGGTCCAAGCCCGCCAGTGTCCCGCCTTGACAGTGTCCCCAGTCCACGTCTCCAGTCCACGTCTCCAGTCCACGTCCCCAGCCCACGTCCCCAGCCCACCAACGGGCCGCCGTTCCCGCTCAGCGCGCCGTGCTGGCGAGCCGCTTCGGCGCCCGCGCAACTCGCGAGCTGAAGTCAACGGATTCAGTCGGGGACGTGAATGCTTTCCCTCCTTGCCTGGCCCAACCCAATGGGCAGCGGAAGATCGCCGCTCAGTAGCATCCGCAAATCCGTGCCCCGCGGAGGTTGACGAGTGCCGAGGTGGGGGTGGGCGGGCGGCAGCTACTCTCGTTCGCGGAATTTCTCCGGATCGTCGGCCACGTACCCCAGATCATGCAGTCCCACTACATCAGATGAGGTATCCTGTGATGGTTTCTACATCGTGGGTTGTCGCCCACAAGGGGTTGTCTCCGGGCGGGACAAGAGTAACATTACTGGAGGATTGATTGGGGGCTGAGGCATGCGATGCCACTGAGGATTGGAGACCATGATGACCGGCTTTGAGGAGCATTCTGCACGTGAGGCTCAGGGGGGTGGCCATGCGCGGTCATTGCGCAGGAGTATCATGGTGGCTGTCATGACATTTCTTGCCGCAATCGCCGTTGCCGTACTGGCGCCCGCGAGCAACCACGCCTCGCCCCCCTCGGGTCGCTTCGTCCTTGCCTGTGGTAATTCGCCTGGTCCGTGCCTGCTCTCTCCGGGGCTTCCGCATCGGGCCAGCGACCGTAACCTCGATTCTTAGAACGGCGGACGTAACGGTGGAACTAGCCTTCAGGGTGGTTGGTCATACGGCCGGCTTCCTGGCGCGGTAAGGGGAACTCGATGGGGATTTCGGGTTGGCTGCCGAGGGGTATTCGTATGCCACCGGTGACGAAGCGGGATGTGTTTCTGTTTTCGGCGCTCTACATCTTCAATTGTATTGTGTATTCTTCGTGGCTTGAGTTGGGTCAGGTGGTGGCGAGGCCGGTGTTGCTCCTGGTGTGGTTGTATGGGTTGGTCGGGTTGGTGCCGCTGGCTTGGCGGGACGAGGCGCCGGTGGTTGTCTTCCTCACGCAGTGGGTGCTCACCTTGGCCGCGTGGCCGATCATGGCGCACTACATCCCTATCGTGGGCATCATGGTCGCGTTGTACGCGGTGTCGGTCCATCGGGGCAGGGGGGTGTCCTTGATGGCGTTGCTGGCGTCGTGTGTTCCCATCGGGGTCGAGCTCGCCGTGACGTTATCCTTCACGCACCCTGGGCATGCGCTGTTCGACGTATTCTTCACCGATGGGGCGCTGCTGGTCGGCGCGGTCTGTTGGGCGTGGGGTTTCGGTCGGGTGACCCAGGCCACCCAGCAGCGGGTTTATGACCTGGAACTTGAGCGGGAGGCGGCCCGGGAAGCTGACGTGCTGGCCACCGAGCGGAGAAGGATCGCCCGGGAGCTCCACGACATCGTGTCCCACGCGGTCACCGTGATCGTTCTGCAGGCCGCGGGCGCGGCCCGCGTCGCGAAGAGCGACTTCGCTCAGGTCACCCGGTCGCTGGGGCACATTGAGACCACCGGTAAACAGGCGATGGCCGAGTTACGCCGCCTGCTCGGAGTCCTGGAGGACGCCACCCCCGGCGGTCAGCCCACCGGCCCCGGTCACCTCAAGCCGCAACCCGGGCTGGCGGATCTCCCCGAGCTGCTCGCCTCCCTGCACGAGGCCGGGATGCTCGTCACCGTTCAGAGTGAGGGCACCCCGGCGGGCCTGGACTCCGGCCTCGATCTGACCGCGTACCGGATCGTGCAGGAAGGCTTGGTCAACATCGCGAAACACGCTGGCAACAACGCCAACCCCCAGCTCCGGTTCGTCTGGGACGCCCACAGCCTGTTCATCCAGATCGATAACACCACCACCCCGGTCGCCAGGACATCCCGCGCCCAGCCACTGCCCGGCGGCGGCGGTCGCGGCCTGATCGGCCTGCGCGAACGAGCCCACGCCGCCGGTGGCCACCTCCACGCCGGACCCCACGAGGGCGGCTACCGACTCACCGCCACCATCCCCCTCGTTACGCCTGGGGTCTCGGCAGTGTCGCGCGCCTCTCGCTGGGGCCGCGGGGAACAAGGGAAAGTATCAGTGTGATTCGAATCGTAGTAGTTGATGACCAGCCGCTCGTCCGAGCCGGCATCACCATGCTGGTCAACGGCGAGGAAGACTTCGACGTCGTGGCCCAAGCCGCCGATGGCCAGGAGGCCCTTACTCAGGTTCGCGCCCTGCGTCCGGATGTGGTCCTGATGGATGCGCGCATGCCGGGCACCGACGGCGTCGAAGCGACCCGTGCTGTGATCAGCGAGGGTCTCACCGCGCAGACTGGTCAGCCGGTCAGGGTCATCATCCTTACGGTCTTCCACCTTGATGAGTACGTTCACGCCGCGCTGCGCGCCGGAGCCTCGGGCTTTCTCCTCAAAGATGCCGCCCCCGCCGAGATCGCCACCGCGATCCGCGCGGTCGTCGCCGGCGAGGCATGGCTTGCTCCCGCTGTCACCCGCCGGCTCATCGACGACTTCGCCGCCCGACCTGAGCAGGACATACCCACACCAGTGGAAATGGAACAGCTGACCCGCCGCGAGCGGGAAGTCCTCACCCTGATGGCCCAAGGCCTGTCCAACGCCGATGTCGCCGCGGAGCTATTCATCAGCGAAGCCACCGTGAAAACACACCTTGCTCGGGTGATGGCGAAACTCAACGTCCGGGAGAAAGCCCAAGCGGTGGCCGCCGCCTACCAAACCGGCCTTGTCCAGCCTCCGACCCCTCGACACCGTCCCTCATCGTAACGTTGGAACGGGACAACCACAGCCATCCCCAGCTGGAGAAACCTTAGAAACGGTAATAGAGGAATGGGCTGAAGGTGCCGGTGGTGACGAGGAGTGTGGCGTAGAGCAGGCCGACGGTCATCACACCGGCCCGGAGCGCGGTGGCGGGCCGGGACCGCACTGATTCGAGGTATCGACCGGTGGTCGGGTGGGCAGGTAGCAGGAATACCAGGGCGGCCAGCAGCAGGATCGCCAGCCGCTGGTGGGTCAGCGAGGCGTCGACAACGTCTGTCAACCCGGCGAGGTCGGGAAGTGCCATATGTCGTAGGAAGACCAGCGCGGTGCTGACATCCGGTGATCGGAACAGCACCCAGCCAATCATCACGATAAGCAGGGTGAGCGCTCGGCGCGCCACCCGACGTTTCGGCTCGACTGCCGTGACCGCCCACCCGCGGCGGCGCTCGGTCACCAGCCGCTCGATCACCAATGCTGTGCCGTGGTAGAGCCCCCAGAGCAGGAAGGTCCAGTTCGCCCCGTGCCACAACCCGACCAGCACGAACACGATCCACAGGTTGCGGTAGGTCCTCGCCACGCCGTGCCGGTTACCGCCGAGCGGGATATACACATAGTCGCGGAACCATCGGGACAGCGACATGTGCCATCGTCGCCAGAATTCGGTGATGCTCGCCGACGAGTACGGGCGCGCGAAGTTCTCCGGCAACGTGAACCCGAGCATCCGCCCCAGCCCGATGGCCATGTCTGAGTACCCGGAGAAGTCGAAGTACAGCTGTAGCGTGTATCCGATCGCCCCGAGCCAGGCGTTCGCGGTGGTCATCTGGCCGGCTGGGGTGGCGAAGCAGGCGTCCACCATGGGTGCCAGCGAGTCCGCGATCACCACCTTCTTGGTCAGACCGAGGGCGAAGCGGGGGAATCCGGTGGCGATGTTGTCTAACCGGTGGCCGAGTGGCTGCGTGAGCTGATCCGCAATCTCCCGGTAACGCACGATCGGTCCCGCGACCAACTGGGGAAACATCGCGATATAGGCGACGAACGAGACCTTCTTGCGCAGCGCCCGACGGTCACCGCGGTAGATGTCCACCACGTAGGAGATGTGGTGGAACGTGTAGAAGGAGATCCCGATCGGCAAGGTGAGCGAGACGGTGGGCAGGTCGAGCCCCGTGAGTGACGCCAGCCCGGCGGCCTGCGCGCTGGCGAAACCAGCGTACTTCCAGACAAGGAGCACCGCGACGTCGAAGACGATGACGCTGATCAGCATCCGACGGCGCCGCTTCGGTTCGAGTTCCCCGTCGCCGGGTTCCACCGCCCGACCCAGCAGGTAGTTGACGACCATGCAGGCCAGCAGCAACAGCGTCGTCGAGCCCGCACCCACCGCGTAGAAGACCAGGCCGGTGGTCGCCACGATGCCGTTGCGCCAGCTCCGGGGCGCGATCAACACGGCCGCGAGCACGGCCGGCATGAAGTACCACAGGAACATCGGGCTGGCGAAAGACATGGCGGCGGCGCAGCCTAGCGGAGCGCGAGGCCCTACGATCGGGGGCTATGCACCTCATCATGGCTCAAGCTGGCCTCCTTGCCGCCGAGCTCGAGGCCCGGGGTTTCCTCGCGGGTGTCGGGAAGTTCATTCTCATCGTGATCATCGTTTTGGTGGCCATCGGGGGCCTGATCGGGTTCTCGGTGGCCCGCAGGTTCGGCCAGCGCAAGTAGGTGCGCGGTCGTGGGCCCCACCGGAGAACGGATGTCGCGGCTGGCGTGGATGCCTGGTGAGCGGGGAGAGGTCAGGTCCTTCAGCCCCGCCCACCAGGCAGCTCGCGAGTCGCCGACGAGCACTGAGAAGTTCGTCGGCCACGGCCGATCGGTTCGGCATTCTGGCCAGAAAGATCAGCAGTGAATCACCGGAACGGACCTGCCTGCCGCACTGACCAGGCGTTGAATGTCCTGGGGATCGCTGGTGAGAATCCGGTCACCGGAGCGGGCAACCAGCACCAGCGTGGCGTCGATCGGGTCCTGGGTGCCCGCCTGGCCGATCAGTACCCCGGCCGCCCGCCCTGCCTCATCGTCGACTGGGCGGACATCGACGCTCCGAAGCAGTCGCGCCAGCCGCGCCTGACGCCCCCGGGTGTCACGCCACACCTGGGCTACGACGATCGCGTTGCTGCGAAGCTCGACACCGTGCCGCTGGGCTACCCGCAGCCGAGCGACCAGCGCTCGGTCGTCGCGCTCCACGGCCACGAAAGCGCCCGTGTCGAGAACGAGGGCGCTCACGCCGCCGGATCCGCCGCGCGCAGTCCGAGTTCCCGCTCGGCCTGCTCCAGCTCCGCTGTGGTGAAGGCTCCGTGCTCGTGCTCCCACTCGTCCAGATACTGCTCAAGCG
>JBOHFY010000021.1:0-5760 GCA_050699895.1 Pseudonocardiaceae bacterium | reverse complement strand
TCGCCGACCGTTGATGAGGCCATTGACGAGCTGGTCGCCCACGGCGCTACCGAGATCGTCAGCGTGCCGCTAGTGCTGCTCGCCGCCGGGCACCTGAAGAACGACGGTCCCTCAGCGCTGGCCCGGGCCCGGGCCCGGCACCCGGGGGTGCGCTTCTGGCTGGCCCGTGACCTGGGCATCGAGCCGCAGGTACTGGAGATCGCGGCGGATCGGATCCGCCGCGCCGCCGGTGCCGCCGACCCGGAGAAGCTGGGGGTGGCGCTGATCGGGCGCGGGTCCAGCGACCCGGACGCCTGCGCCGACCTGTGGAAGGTCAGCCGGCTGCTCGCCGATGGGCGCGGGCTGGGCACCGTCGAGCCCGGGTTCGTCTCCGTCGCCACCCCCTCGGTCTCCGAGACGTTGGAGCGGTTGCGGCTGCTCGGCGCCGCGACCGCGGTGGTTGCCCCGTTCTTCCTGTTCCCCGGGGTGCTGCTGAACCGGATCCACGCCGAGGCGGCCGCCTGGGCGCGCGAGCACCCCGAGGTCGAGGTTCGCGGCGCCGAGCATCTGGGTCCCGACCCTCGGCTGGCGCGGCTGGCGCTGGAGCGCTACCGGGAAGCCCGGGCCGGCGACGTGCGGATGAACTGCGACCTGTGCGCCTACCGGGTCCAGCTGCCCGGCTACGAGTCCAAGGTGGGCACGCCGATCTCGCTGACCCCACACGGCGACGGGCCAGCTGTTGGCTCGCGGCGGGCTCGTCGGGCCACCCGCCCGCCCGCTCCAGCACCGCGGGTCCGTCGCGGGCGGTTCGTTGGCTCTGGGCCCGCTAGCGAGCGACCCGCGGTCGAGGTGCGGGACCTGGACTTCACCTATCCGGACGGCCGCCGCGCGTTGTCCGGGGTCTCGATGCACGTCGAACCCGGTGAGCGGGTCGCCCTGCTCGGCCCCAACGGTGCCGGCAAGACCTCGCTGATGCTGCAGCTCAACGGGGTGCTCACGCCCTCGGCTGGGTCAGTGCTGATCGGCGGTGTGCGGGTCGGGCGGCGCACGCTGACCGAGGTCCGCAGACGGGTTGGCGTGGTCTTCCAGGATCCCGATGACCAGCTGTTCACCCCCACGGTGGGGCGCGACGTGGCGTTCGGGCCGGCCCATCTGGGATTGTCCGGTGCCGCCCTGGAGGCCCGGGTCGCCGAGGCGCTGTCCTACGTTGGCCTGGCCGATGCCGCTGACCGCCCACCGCACCGGCTGTCGCTGGGCGAGCGGCGGCGCGCGGCGGTGGCCACGGTGCTGGCCATGCATCCCGAGGTGCTGGTGCTCGACGAGCCGACCGCCAACCTCGACCCGGCGGCCCGGCGGGAACTCGCAGATCTGATCAAGCGGCTCGGGATGACGACGCTGCTGGTCACGCACGATCTGCCCTACGCACTGGAGCTGTGCCCGCGTGCGCTGGTGATCGACCATGGGCAGATCGTCGCGGACGGGCCCACCCGGGAAGTGCTCGCGGACACCGGGTTCATGAGCGCGCACCGGCTGGAACTCCCCGCTGGCTTCACTCCGCTGGGCACCTGATACAGTCCGCTTTCGGTGGGCCCGATGCCGTTATTATCACCCCGTTACTATCGGCGATCCCGCTATGTCCGGGCCATTGACTTGGCGCTCGCTGGACTCCAGGTGGCCATGAAGTCCCGGCCATCGTGGGGGTATTCCTGGGTTGGCTGGTACCGCATATCACGGAACGTTGGGCCGCCAGCCGACGTGAGCTGGTGCCGCTCGAGGAATGCCGCCGTCCGCACCACCGCGAACTCCACCCAGCCACCCGCCACGGCCCGCATCCCGTCGCGGGCACAGACATCCCACCGGCTGGCTCGACCGGTCACGCGGACGCACCGCGCGGTGACGATCAGCTTCGTCCCGGCGCACACGGGCGCCTGATGAGACAGCGACACCCCGGTACCCAAGCTGTCCTCGTCATCACCGATGACCTGACGAAGCGCGTCCATCGCGGGCCACTCGCACAGCGCCACCAGGATGCCGGTGGCCAGCACGGCGGGCTTTCGGGCGAACTCCGCCGCCCCGGGAAACAAGGTGTTGACCAGATCCCGCGGCTGCACCCGGTAGGTCACGGTTCGCGCGACGCCAGGAACAAGGTCGAAGTTCACCATGTCGTACCGTCCGGAGCTAGGCAGACGCCGACGTGACCGTCCGGGAGCTGACAGTGCCATTCCCCATCCTCAGCCAAACCGTTGATGTGGCCCAGCACGCTGCGGCAACGCTGGAAGCCCGCTAGGCAGGGGTCTGGGACCATTGTGAGTGATGTGATTCGAGTGAGTGTGACCATAACGCCGGAGAGTAGTAGCTCGGCTGGTCCAAGTCATAACCGTTACATCACACGAATGGACGAAAGTTGCCGGGCAAGGCCACCCCTCCTGACTCGCGCGCGCGCAGATTCACCCCATCGTGGGGCAGTGATCAGGACTGTCGCGGTGCGGCTGACGGGCTCGGGCAGCGTACGGCGGTACGCGGTCGCACCTGGTTCCGCCGCCCACAAGTGATCAGCACCGGGCCCGCGTTCGTCCAGGACAACAGGCCCACGTGGCATCACGGACGCTGGTAAATCACCGAACGTCCCCCAGGTAGTGGTGGCTGCGCGCGCGGTCATGACAGAGCGTTGCCGGCCTGACGAGTCCGGGGCGGTGTTCGCCCAGGCGACGGTGTTCGGGGTGATGCCTAGGGTTCGGCGAACTCAACACCAGAGCTGTGTGGCAGGCGGCGGCCAGCCCTTTACATGAGTTCGGGAACTCCAGTGGGAGCGGCGTGTCCAGGCGCGGGCGGGAGCGCCTATAGGCGGGGCTTGGCCACAGATTGCCGACCCACCTATGCGACCGTGACACGACCGTGGCGGTTGGCGGCATACGCCGGTGATTGCCAGTTCTTCTCGACCACGGGCGCCGACCTGCTCGCGCAACTGCCGCGAAATATGGGGCTGTTGCGCGATCCTGGAGATGATCACCCAGTGCTGGTGCTGTCACAGCTGGTGCCGCCAAAGACGCTGGCGGGCGATAAACCGCCAACCGCGTCATGAACATCAGACCGTGAGCAACCCGGTACAAGAGGCGACACCTCTGGAATAATCACGCTGAGCTCTTTACCACCGGGTCGAGGACGAGTGCGAGGGCTAGAGGTGAGTCAGGACGGACCTAGGTTTCACGTCGAGATCGACGCGGTGGACACCGCGACCAGGGGGATCACCCAGAGCGGGCGCGACTAGGAAACGTTCGAGCCGCGCGGGTTATGCGGCGACATCACGCTCTACGGCCGCGCCGGTGCCCATGACGTGTTGATAGAGTTCCGCGATGTCTTCGCCTCCGCCAGTAATATCAACCGAGCACGGCTCTGGCTTTCAACCATAGGTGGCTGCACATCCCATAATCGACGCATAGTCCAGGCTACGCGAGTCACCGTTCATTACGCAGCGTAATCGCGTCGGTCGGGCAGATCTCTACGCACTCACCACAGGAGGTGCAACGCGCCGGGACAACCACCGGGCGCTGTGGCGCGGGGCGCAGCGCGTGCTCCGGGCAGGTGCGCAGGCACGCCCCGCATGCGGTGCACGCTGAGCTGATCGACAGTGGGCTTGAGAGGGGGCTCGGCCGGGGGGCGAGTGCCGCGACCGCGACCGTGACGTGCTCACCGCGCAGCTTGGGCACGACCAGCGATCCGCCGCCGAGATCGCGGGCCGCAAGCAGCGCGGCGGCCTCAGCGACGCTGCGGGTACCGACGTGGCCACGGACCCTTTCGCTGGGATGTGGCACGTCCACCGCGTCGAGCTGGACGGCCGAATAGCAGTGTAGCGGCGCGCCGTGTTCGGCGATCACAGCGCGCAACCCCGGCTCGTCGCGGCGGCGGTCAATGGTGCCGAACGCGGTGATCGCACTGAGGTCAACCACAGCCGACCGAAGCGCCGACCACACCGCCGCCGCGCGCACGCCGCGAGACGAGCCGAGGCCGACAACGACCAGGTCGCTGGCTTGACCCTGCGAGCAGGTCTCGCGCCTCAACGCCGTCCCCACAGCAGCAGCACCGGGTTGGTCGCGGCCAGCCGCACCGACCCGTCAGGCAGCTCCGCGAACCGCGACGCCGCCAGCTGCACCCCGTCGACCTGGTGACCCGCCTCGCGCAGCGCCGCACGGCAGGGCGCGAGGCGGTCCAGCGCGGCCAGCGCGACCACCACGCGAGGCGAGGCCCGCGCCGCGGCCCGCACCACCTCCGGCCCTCCCCCGCCAACGAACACCGCGTCCGGTTCAGGCAGCCCGCTCAGCACGGCCGGCGCCGGTCCCTCGACCAGCCGGACGTCCACCTGATGCGCACTCGCGTTGGCCACCAACCGCACACACTGCGCGGGATCCCGCTCAACGGCGACCACGGCGGCCCCGAGCCGCGCGCACTCCACCGCGACCGAGCCCGACCCCGCTCCTAGATCCCACACCAACCGACCCGGCCCCGGAGCCAGCCGCGCCAAGGCCAGCGCCCGGACCTCCGACTTAGTGATCATCCCGTCGCGGTGCAAGAACTCCGCCTCCGCCAGCGCCCAACCAGCCGAGGGAGGTACCGGCTCGCCACCGGCGACCCAGCCCCGAGCGGGCACCGCGTGCTCATCGGCCAGGCACAGCACGACATGCGGATTGCGCAGCGGCCCGCCATCGAAGCGCCGCACCCCCTCATCCGGCCCGCCAAGATCCTCGGCGACCAGCACGCTGCGCCGCCAGCCGGCCAGCCCGGCGACGATCTCCACAGCCCCCGCCCCCGGCCCGGTCAGCACCGCGACCGCCGGATGGGCTCGACACACGTTGAGCGCGGTACGCAGCGACCTGCCGTGCGCCGAGACCACGGCGACGTCGTCCCAGGACCGGCCCAGCAACGCGAACGCCCGCGCCACGCTGGAGGGCGCCGGCAGCACCACGGGCCGCAGGCCGCGCTTGCGCAGCGCCCGCACGATACCGAAGAACCCGGGATCACCGCTGGCCAGCACCACGGCGGGTGAGTTGTCCGGCAGCACGTCCAGCTCCGAAAGCCCGAGCACGGTAGCTCCCGCAGGCACCGGCACAGCGGCGAGCTGGTGGGGCGCGCCGAGGACGACCCGCGCGCCCGCCAGCGCCCGCGCCGCGGCAGGCGGCAGCGCGGCACCGTCCAGACCGACCACGGTGACGCTCATTCCACGGCGCTCACGTCAACCCGGCGCTCATGGAACCCAGTCCGGCTCGGTCGCGGCCACTACCCGCTGGCCGGTGAAGTCCACCATTGCCGCGTTCGCCCGCAGCGGGTACCCGACCTCGGCGCTGAAGCGGCGCAGCGTGTCGGCCACCCGGGCGCAGACGTCGTCCCCGCAGGCTCGCAGCAACCCGCCGGCCTCCCAGATCTCATAGGCCCGCCGGGCGGTCGGGGCACCGCGAATCTCCGCGATATCACCCGGGCCACCGCCGTGCGCGGCGGTGATCCCCGCCAGCAAGCCGGTGTCCACCTTGGACCGAGTGTAGTGGGTCATCAGGATCCCGGAAGCCAGCTTCGTCAGCTTGCCGATCATGCCGACGAACACCACCTCGGCCAGCTGGTGCTCCACCGCGCGGCGCAGCGCCGCCCCCGTGAAGTCACCCACCTCCACGAACGCCACCGGTGGCAGGTCCGTCAGCAACCGCATCGCGGCCCGCTCAGTACGCCCACCCGTGGCCAGCACCAGCGTCGACACCCGCTGGGCGGCCATCACCGCCACCGCCTGCTCCACCG
>JBOHFY010000020.1:0-6345 GCA_050699895.1 Pseudonocardiaceae bacterium | reverse complement strand
CCTTCAATCAGCATCCCCTCCCGGATGGTGATACCCCGGAACCGGGTCGCCATCGGAATGGCGTAGACGCGGGCCCCCTCAAAATCGACGCTCATGTGGTGATGCTCTCGTCGGCCTGGGCGCCGCGCAGAAACCCGGTGATCTCCTCGTCCAATTCAATCAGGCTCACCGAGTGCAGTGGCCGCATCTGCCGCTGTAGCGACTGAATCCGAAGGACTGTTCCTCTGGAGCTGACCTGACCTGCCGTGTCCAGCGCATCGCGGGTCAACGCCGCGGCGTGTTCGTGGTCGCCTGCGACCAGGTAGGCGGTGGCGAGATCGGTCTGCACGATACAGCGGCTTCGCACGCGCCACGGCTCGTAGCTGTCCAACGCGCGGGTCATCAGCAGAGCGGCGGGTGCTGGCTCGCCGCTATCCCGGAGTGCTCGGCCCAGGTCAGCGGCTAACTCGGCTTCGGTGTAGAAGCCCAGCCACGCCGGTTCCCCATCAGGGCGACACCGTTCGTAGTGCCGCTCGGCTTCTAGTACCGCGGTTCGGGTGGCGCTGGTGTCCCGGCACAGCGCGTGTGCCTGGGCTTCCACCGCACTGAGTACGGCCGCCAAGGCCGGGGTCGCCTTCCCGGCCACCGCCTTCCCCGCTCGTGCCAGCGCTACCGCCTGGTGGGCGCAGCGTTGCCCAGTCGCGTTCTTGATCGTCAAACGGCTCATGGCGCACAGCATGTACCCCGCGAACAGCCGGTTGCCCGCGTTCATCGCCAGGTTGAGGGCCTGGATGTAGTAGCGCTGCGCCAGGGCGGGGCGGCCCACGTCGACGGCCGTGAACCCCGCCAGCCGAGTGGCCTGTGCCACTGCTGTCAGCAGCGCTCTGCCGGTCGAATCCGAGTAGCAACCGTGTAACAGCGTGGTCGCCTCGTCGTGCAGCAGCTGTACGACTCGTACTCGAATTCGGCCCGATCCGTAACGGAAGTCCATCCGCCGCAGTTGCGCAACACTGTCGGTCAGGATCTCCACATCGATCATGCCGACACGGGTGCTGCCCGCATCCCGCGCCACGTCGCTGACCGCCGGCGCGGTCAACGCGAACAGCGCTGGCTCAGCGAACGCCGCCGCGGTGAACGCAACCCCCGGTAGGCAATCTCGTCGCTTCACGTCTTCTCCCGACAATTCGACGACCGTGTGCAGCGTGCTGTCCAGTCTCCCCGCATACCGCAGAATGTCATCCGCCGGATGACCGTCGATCACCGCCGGCAGCACCAGACCGCCTTGCGACGACACTTGATCATTGGGCTCGCCGGACCCCACCACTGCCACCATGTCACCACCGCGCACCGATGGCGGCAACCGCAGGAGCTCGATCAACCTGTCTCGTGAGATGGACAACACACGGGCGATCTTCGGCCAGAGATACGGCAACGGCTCGTGGTCTCCCGCCTCCCAGCGCACCACAGTGGACCGATCCACCCCCACCTCCGCCGCGAACGACTCCTGCGTGTACCCCACCGCTTTGCGAGCATGGACCAGACCCTCCCGTTTCCCCAGTGCGGCATGCTCCCACACCGGGGTGAGCCAACTCACCGCATCCGAGGAGCGTTCACGCAGGTCAAGCACAGTCTGTGCCACATCTGTGCGCGGTAGTCGCATCGATCTCGCCCTGTGGAATTCCCCCGGGGCGATGAACGATGGTATCCGTTACGTTGCTGGAGACTGCCGGTTGTGGGAGGTCAGGTGGCGCGTTTGGTGTTGACCTGGTTGAGCACGGCTGCGGGCGGTGCGGAACGTTCGGTAAAGGAACTGGCTAGCGCATTGGCTGCGGCTGGGCATGAGGTGGTGCTGGTGTGGTGGGACGCCACCAGGGTCGGTACCGACGCACTGGCTGATCACCGGATCGTTGTGCACCGTGTGGCGGATTTACCCGGCTACCGGCAGGCTGTGCGCGATGCGCTGGACGTGGGCACGAGAGTTGTGGTGATTTGCACTCACCGCACGATGCTCGTGGATGTGCCGCTGGCTCGGTGCCATGCCGTATCGGTCATCGTGGTCATGCGTGCGCTGCTGCTGGCTGGCGGCCGGTTGCGTGTTCTGGACGAAGTGACTGGCCAGTTGGTGGGTCGTGCCCCGCATGAGTTGGATTGGGATAAGCTGGCTGAGGCTGACTGCTGGGTCGGGGTGAGCACTGCGGCGACCCGGTGCCTGATGGCCTATGCCCCGCGGGGGATCTGGGTGGAACGGATCTATAACGGTGTGCCGGTTGATGCCCAGCCGTCTCCTCGGGGGCTCAGTCGGGTGCGTCGGCTTGGGGTGGCGGCGCGGGCTGAGCCGTGGAAGCGGATCGATCGGCTGATCACCGCGTTCGCCACCCTCCCTGGGGACTTGACCGTACAGATGAGCTTGCACGTTTTCGGAGATGGCCCGGAGCTTGAGGGGCTACGTCGCCAGGCATGTGGGTTGGGTGTCGCTGATCGGACGATCTTCCATGGGCATACCGACCCGGGGTGGACCCACCGGTGTGATGTGCTGGTGTCGACGTGTGAGATCGAGGCGTTCGGCCGGGTCGTGATAGAAGCCGGTGCCGCCGGGGTGCCGCAGATCGTGCCGGATCAGGGCGGAACTGCCGAATTGGTTATCCCCGGTATGACTGGTCTGCATTACGACGTGAACGATCCCACCGCGTTGACTTGCGCGCTCCTTGACGTTGCGGCGTGGAGTCCTGCGGACTATTACCGGCATGCCACGGCCGCTCACGTCTACGCCCGTCGCTTTTCCCTGGCGACCTGCGCGGCCGCGTACGCGCAGCTGGTCGTTGACTTGCTCATCGACCGCCGTGGCGAAAACGCCATAGCCTGAGCTCGGGAGAATCTGTGCGATTCGAGGCCGAACGTGACCTGGTCTGCAATGCCGTGGCCCGGCTCAAAGAATGGGGCCTACTGGACATGACCGGCGGGGCCATCAGCGTGCGGGCCGCTGATGGCACGATCCTGGTCACCCCCAGCGGGACCAGTTTCCGGGGGTGGCAGATGGTTCCCTCTGATGTGATCGCCTTGTCGCCACGGGGGGAGATCGTGGATTGCACCAGCCGCTTGGCGGCCTCGGGCACCCAGCTTCACCTGGCGATCTATGAGGCATTCGGCCACGTCAGCGCGGTGGTGCATTGTCATGCACCTTACAGCCTGGCGTTCGCCAGCCTCGGGGTGCCGGTGCCCTCGGTGACCAATCAGGCCGACACGCTGGGAGAGATTCCCTGCCTGGTCGCCGACGACGGGGCCGTGAAAGATCAGGTTCGCTCCGGGCGGCTCACCGTGTCAGTGCCCGAGGGGATCGTGCAGCGCCCTGACGTCAACGCGGTCAACCTCACCCAGCTCATCCCACAGCTTCGGGAGCACTTTCTCTCGCGCGCGGACGAGATCACCCAGCATGGTCTGGCGTTCACCATCTACCGGCATGGCGCGGTCGCGATGGCCCGCGGCCTGTATGAGGCGACCGAGAACCTGGCTCGTGTCGAGGTATCTGCCCGCACCGCCTTGTTCCAGGCGATCCTGCGCGGCGGGATGGCTGGTATTGCCACCAACCTCCTGTTCCCGCTCACCGTGTCGACGCAACGCCCTGGGACGGGCGACCCAGCTCAGCCCCCCGTAGCCTCAGCACAGTGACCATCACTATCACCGGCACGCAGGCCGAGGCGGAGTTCTATGCGGGATTGCCTACCACCCGAGGCGCGGCCGGGGCGTTGTTGATCGATGACACTGGCCGGATTCTGCTGGTCGAGCGGGTATGTGACGATGTCTGGCCGTGGGTGTTACCGGGAGGGATCATTGAAGCCGGTGAGTCACCACTGGGCGCGTGTGTGCGGGAGATCCGTGAGGAACTCGGTGTCGACCCGGTGATCGAGCATCTGGCCGCCGTCGACTGGGTACCACCGCGACCACCGAAGACCGCAGGGAACATGTTCGTCTTCACCGGCTGGCTCCCGCAGTCAGCGAACATCCGGCTGGACCCGGCCGAACTGTCCGCGTGGGCATGGGTCGCGCCGGTCGAGATCCCCCGCCTATTGGCGCCCCACACCGCCCGCCGGGTCGGGGCGGCGTTGTCCGCCCGCACCGGCCAACGCACCGTCTACCTCGAAGACGGCTGCCGTCCGGTGCAGGGCTACCGGTGACCGTGCGCCAGGACCGGCTCGATGAGGTGGCCACTGCTTTTCGCCGGATCGCCGAGGTGCGCGCGGCAGGCGGGTACGCCCCGATCTACCAGCAGATGGCCGCAGGCACCGCCACCGATGCGGAACTGCTGGCGATCGCGGCCGCCGCGAGACCCGGGCAGAACCCGCCGAGCCTGCTGCTGGCCGCTGCCCAGTACCTGCTCGCTCACGATCATGATCACCCGCTGGTCAGGTTCTACCCCGCCCTGACCGGGCTTCCCGCGCCCACCACTGATCCCTACCCGGCGCTGCGGGACTTTGTGCTGGCCCACCACGACCAGATCACCGCGATCGTGGCCACCCGCCTGGTGCAAACCAACGAGCCCGCCCGCAGCGCCTACCTGTACCCGGCGCTGCTCACCGCTCAGCGCCTCGGTGGCGACCGACCGCTGGCGCTGATCGAGATCGGCCCCAGCGCGGGGCTGACTCTGGTGTCCGACCGATACGCCTACGACTACGGCACCGGTGCCCTGCGCGGCGACCTGGCCTCACCGCTGGTGCTGAGCTGTCCCTTACGCGGGGAACTGGTCCCGCCGCTCGCCGGTGGCCTGTCGGTGGCCTGGCGCACCGGGATCGACCTGCACCCCCTCAACTTTGATGACCCTGGCGACCGCCGATGGCTGCGCGCCCTGATCTGGCCGGACCACCCCGACCGGGCGCATCGTCTAGACCTCGCGGCCCGCGCTGCCGCGCGTGGTCCGCTGCCGCGCATCCACCAGGGCGACGCCACCGAATTCCTGCCCAGCCTGCTCACCCAGGCCCCCGAGAACACAACCGTGGTCGTGTTCCATACCGCCGTCCTCGCCCACTTCACCGACCAGTCCCGAATCGCTTTCCAGCAACAACTCCACGAGCTGTCCGCGCAACGACCGTTCACCTGGGTACAGGGAGAACCTCGGCCCGGCCCGCAACCTCCGCTCCGCCTCGCCCAACTCGCCAACGGGCAGACCCACACCGAGCATCCACTGGCCCACTACCACCCCCACGGAGCCTGGCTGGAATGGGCGAGTGCCGACCTCATCGAACAGGCTGGCCATCCCGGCCTCACATGACCGCGTTGATCCGCAACCAAACCCGATTCAGCGCCCAACTTCCCGACCGGGATGGTAGAGCGCGGTCAGGCGGCAATGCCGTCGAAGTCGACGCGGTCGCTGGTCATGTGGTGATGTTCTCGTCGTCTTGGGCGCCGCGCAGAAAGCCGGTGATCTCCTCGTCCAATTCAATCAGGCTCACCGAGTGCAGTGGCCGCATCTGCTGCTGTAACGACTGAATCCGGCTGACTGCTCGGCCGGAACTGACCTGGCCTGCCGTGTCCAGCGCATCGCGGGCCAGTGCCGCCGCCTGTTCGTGGTCGCCTTCGATCAGGTAGGCGGCGGCGAGATCGGTCTGCAGGAGGCAGCGGCTTCGTACCCGCCACGGTTCGTAGCTGTCCAACGCGCGGGTCATCAGCAGAATGGCATGTGCTGGTTCACCGCCGTCCCGAAGCGCTCTGCCCAGTTCAGCGGCCAGGTCGGCTTCGGTGTAGAAACTTGACCACGGCGGCTCGCCGTCGGGGCGGAATCGCTCGTAGTGCCGCTCGGCTCCCAGCACCGCGGTCCGGGTGGCGCTGGTGTCTCGGCACAGCGCGTGTGCCTGGGCTTCCACCGCGCTCAGTTGGGCCGCCAAGGTCGGGGTCGCTTTCCCGGCCACAGTCGTCCCCGTTCGTGCCAGCGCTACCGCCTGGTGGGCGCAGCGCTGCCCGGTCGCGTTCTGGATCGTCAACCAGCTCATGTTGCTGAGCATGTTCGCCGCGACCAGCCGGTTGCCCGCGTTCATCGCCAGGTTAAGGGCCTGGATGTAATAGCGCTGGGCTAGGGAGTGACGGCCCACGTCGACGGCCATCAACGCCGCCAGCTGAGCGGCCTGCGCCACCGCTGTGAGCAGCGCCCTGCCGGTCGAATCCGAGTAATTGCCGTGTAGCAGGGTGGTCGCCTCGTCGTGCAGTAGCTGAAGGCACATTCGACGTATCCGGCCCGCTCCGTAACGGAAGTCCATCCGCCGCAGGTGCGCGATGTGGTCGGTGAGGATCTCCACATCGATCATGCCGATACGGGTATTGCCGGCATCCCGCGCCACGTCGCTGATCACTGGCGCGGTCAACGCGAGCAGCGCCGGT
>JBOHFY010000019.1:0-2734 GCA_050699895.1 Pseudonocardiaceae bacterium | reverse complement strand
GTGGTGTCCAGCACCGAGTTCGCCGGGCGCGGGGCAGGCCGGGGGAATTCCGCGGTGCGGCAGGGCACTACCCGGTCCGGGTCGGCACCGAGCTCGGTGAACACCGCCCTGGCCAGCCCGAACCACGTCGTGGCGGCCGCGTTGACGCAGTGCAGCACGCCCACCGGCACCCGGTCGGCGGCCAGCGCGAGCGCGATCAGGCCCTCGGCGAGGTCGGAGGTCCAGGTCGGGTTGCCGTGCTGGTCGTCGACCACCCGGACGGTCTCGCGCCCGCGGGCCAAGGCCGCCATGGTGCGCACGAAGTTGCCGCCGTGGGCGCCGTAGAGCCACGCGGTGCGCACCACGTGCGCCGAGGACGCCATGGACAACACCACCCGCTCCCCCGCCAGCTTGGTCTGGCCGTACACGGTCGCCGGCACCGTCGGGTCGTCGACCCGGTTGGGCGCGGCACCCTCACCAGCGAAGACGTAGTCGGTCGAGACCTGCACCAGATGCGCCCGGTGGACCGCACAGGCCCGGGCCAGGTTCGCCGGGCCCCGCGCATTGACCGCGTGGGCCCGCGCGGCACCCGCACTCTCGGCGGCGTCCACGGCGGTGTAGGCCGCTGCGTTGATCACTACCAGCCGGGTGGGGGACGACGCTGCCGCGACCGCGTCGGACACCGCCGCGGGATCGGTGATGTCAAGCTTGGCCGAGCCTGGCGCGTGGATCCGGGTGATCCCGGCGCGGGCGGCCGCGGCCACCAGATCCCGGCCGAGCTGGCCCTGCGCACCGGTGACCAGCAGCGACAGCGCAGTCATGTCGCCTTCAACGGCTCCCACCAGTCCCGATGCTCGGCATACCAGCGCACCGTGCCGGCCAACCCCGCGGCGAAGTCCACCTCGGGGGCGTAGCCGAGTTGGGTGCGGATCTTTGTCCAGTCCACGGAGTAGCGGCGGTCATGGGCCAAGCGATCGGCCACCGGCTGGACTCGCGACCAGTCGGCGCCCAGGGCGTCCAGCAGCAGGCCGGTGAGCTCGGTGTTGGTCAGCTCGGTTCCACCACCGATGTTGTAGATCTCACCAGCCTGACCGCGCTCAAGCACCAGCGCGACGGCGCGGCAATGGTCCTCGACGTGCACCCAGTCCCGCACATTGAGCCCATCTCCGTACAGCGGCACCGCCAGCCCGTCGAGCAGGTTGGTGACGAACAGCGGGATGACCTTCTCCGGGTATTGGTAGGGCCCATAGTTATTGGAGCAGCGGGTGATGCGTACGTCCATGCCGTGGGTCCGGGCGTACGCGCGGGCCAGCAGGTCGGCACTGGCCTTGGACGCCGAGTAGGGCGAATTCGGTTCCAGCGGGTGGTTCTCGAGCCACGAACCCGACTCGATCGACCCGTAGACCTCGTCGGTGGAAATGTGCACGAACCGCGACACACCGGCGTCCAGCGCGGCCCGCAGCAGGATCTGGGTGCCCACCACGTTGGTCATCACGAACGGGTCGGCACCCAGGATCGAGCGGTCCACATGCGATTCCGCGGCGAAGTGCACCACCGCATCGATGCCGACCATCAGGTCGGCCACCAGCGATTCATCGGTGATGTCGCCCTTGACGAAGTGCAGCGCCGGGTGCGTCGCGACCGGCGCCAGGTTCGCCTCGTTACCGGCGTAGGTCAGCTTGTCCAGCACCACCACGTCGGCATCGACCAGTGTCGGCTCAGCGCCCTGGAGCACCCGCCGCACGAACGTCGACCCGATGAACCCAGCACCACCGGTGACCAATAGCCGCATCGGCTGAGTGTGCCACGGCAACCTGACCGGGGTTCACACGTCTGGACTGAGCAGCTAGCGAACGCGCAAGCCGCCAGACCGGACGCAGGGGGGCATCCGTGACCGCATCGTCGCGCAGGCGTCACACGGCCCTGCCTTCTCGGCGAGGCCGTGACTACGGGGTGGGCCTGGCCAAGCTGGCGCTCGCGATGGTCTCGGCGCTGGTGCTCAGCCTCACGGGGTATGGGTGGACGACATTGCGGAGCCTCCACCACGGCGTAAGCACCACGAATGTGCTCAGCACGAACGTGCTCAGGTCGGCCACTCCGGACAAAGCCACCGACATTCTGCTGGTGGGCTTGGACAGCCGCACCGACGCGCATGGCGACCCGCTCCCCCGCGACGCGCTGGCTCGGCTTCGCGTCGGCGACAACGACGGTGAGCTCACCGACACCCTGATCCTGGTGCGAATCCCGAATAATGGCCAGCGCGCGGTAGCGATCTCGCTGCCCCGGGACCTGTACGTGGAGCTGCCTGACGGGTACGGCAAGCACAAGCTCAACTCCGCGTTCTCCCGCGCGAAGAACGCCACCGAGGAGCGGCTCGTCGCCCGCGGCCTCGACCCGGCGACGGTGCGTGCCGAGTCTGTCGCCGCTGGCCGAAAACTGCTGCTGGAGACCGTCGCGAACCTCACCGGGGTGGACATCGACCACTACGCGGAAATCAACCTGCTCGGCTTCTCGCTGCTCACCGACGCCGTCGGCGGAGTCGAAGTATGTCTGCGGGCACCGGTCCATGACAGGTTCTCCGGCGCGAACTTCCCGGCCGGCCCGCAGCGGATCTCGGGACCAGCGGCGTTGGCGTTCGTCCGGCAGCGGCACGGATTGCCCCGCGGTGACCTTGACCGCATCGTGCGCCAGCAGGCTTACCTGGCCTCACTGGCCAACAAGGTGCTGACCGCGGGGACGCTGGCCAACCCTAGCC
>JBOHFY010000018.1:0-21704 GCA_050699895.1 Pseudonocardiaceae bacterium | reverse complement strand
ACGGCAGCCATTACGGCTGCCGTCCCCGCGAAGCACTTCCACAGCCGATCGGCGGGAATGCGCATCAGGGGCCGGATCAGCAACGGCAGCAGGGCGTAGAAGAAGAGCTCGCAGGAGACCGACCAGTTGATCCCGTCTACGCTGAGCAGGTAGTCGGGATTGGGGATCCATGCTTGTACCAGGAATAGGTTTGTCAGTGCGGGGCCAGGATGGGGAGGCGCCCCCAGAAGGGGTATCGGCCCAATTACCGCGAATAACGCGATGCTCAGCGCCCAGGTGAGGACATGATTGGGGAATATCTTGACCAGTCGCCTGCGCCAGAACAGTCTTGCCGTGTCGGCCCGAGACGTCACCCAGGTGAGCACGAAACCACTCAACGCGAAGAAAGAAGACAGGGAAGCGATCCCGTAGGGCGCGATGAGGCCGAGTCTGTTAAAAAAGTCGTTGTGGTAGAACCGGGCGGAAGCTAGAGCATGGGTGGAGAAGACGGCCACCGCGAGGATCAGGCGGTAGCCGGTCAACGAGGGTAGCCGGACCGCTGATGCGGGCAGCGCACTCACAGGCGTGGTTCCCTTCTAGGGGCAACAGCTTCCTATGTGTGACCGCTGCGGGAGCGCAGCTGGGGCACAGCGACAGCTCCCGGTAGGCCAGCCGCCGAGAACGCCCCGCATACCCGCCGCCGAACCGACGCCGTATCTTCCTCCGCTGGAACGGACGACATAGTAGCCTGACGTTGGTGATAAGCCAACAATTTCGCGTTCTGCCCCGGTAGTCTCTCGAGCCACGCCGTAGCCCGTTCGTGTTTTTCAGCTCGTGTCGTCCGAGGCATCATCCGGTAGGCTACATCGCGGACCAAGGCGTTCCGAAATACGTAACTAGCCGCAGTTACATCCGGTTCTCGGCTCGTTTGCGTCAGGAACTCCCAACGCTCCAAGTACTCCAGGCAAGGAGACACCTCGCCAGCAGCTCGACCGCCCACCGCGGTAAGGCCCGCCTCGCACACGAAATCGCCGAGCACGGCGGCATCCAGCAACACCGCTTTGACCTCGGCCGGCAGGCTATCCAGCCGAGACGTCAGGACTCGATGGACCGACTGGGGAATATGCAGAGGTAGGTCGACGCGGCCAGTATTGAGCAGCTCGTCGGCCTCGTGGGGATCTCGAAATCCCGCGGGGCCGTCTTCCCGGAGCATTCGTGCGTACTCGATGATGAACAGCGGATTTCCTCCAACGCACGATGCCACTGCGCGGAGCACACCGGTGGCGCCGGTGCCCGATGCGCCAGGGTGCCGGCCAGAGGTTCCGCTCCTGGCACACAGCAGGGCGAGCAGGCGTGTGGCGTCGTCGTCGGAAAGTGGATCCAGGGTGGTGGTGGTCGCGCGGACCTTTCCACCACCCCACGCCGGCCGGCGGTCGAGCAGGTCGGGGCGAGCAGTCACGATCACTAGTAGCGGAAGTGATCTTGCCTGCTCTGTGAGATGGTCGACGAAGTCCAGTAGGATATCGTCAGCCCTGTGCAGGTCCTCGATGACGACGACCAGGGGGCCTCCGCTGCTGGCCATCTCCAGAAACTGTCGCCAAGCAGTGGAGGACTCACGCTGGATCTGCTGTCTTTCCGCGCCGTTGTCCAAGCCGACCAGAGCTCGCAGGTGGGACAGTACCCAGGACGACTCGGCTCCGGCGCCAGCTAGGCTACGAACAGCATTGGCCAGCTTCTTCTCCGCTACTTCGACCGGATCTGTGCTGTTAATTCGCGCGTAGGATTTCACGCTTTCTGACAGTGGCGCCAGCGCGCTGTTACGCCCGAAGTGCGGTGTGCGGCAGATGAGGCAGCGGGCTTTCCCTGAAGCGCCTGTGATCACGTGATCGAACTCGACAACTAACCTGCTTTTACCGATTCCGGGTTCTCCTAAGACCGTTACCAAGTGGGTCCGCGATTGCCGACGGACCTGGTCAAACAAGGCGAGCAGCATTTTTAGTTCGCGGTCACGGTTGACGAACGGCACAGTGAGCTCGAGTTCTTGTAGCTCCGGATGAAACGCCACCGCTCGCGAGCTTTCGACCGAGGTGTGAGTCACGTCGTAGGTGATCGTGAGATCGCTGGCCCTCCTGGTCGCTTCGCAAACCAGTACCTCGTCGGCGGGAACGTGCGCTAACAGCTTCACACACCTGTCCAGGACTTCGCCTGTCACGGTAAGCGCTCCGCCACGGTCATCCTCCTGGCGCTTCACCAGCGCGTCACCAGTGGCCACTGCGACCATGACAGCCAGCGGGGCAACACGGCGAGGAGGCAGAACGCGGGAACGGAGCCGGTCTCGCACCGTCATTGCTGCCCGCACGGCCCGCCCAGCATCGTCCTCACGATTCTGCGAGGCACCGAACACTGCCAGCCACACCGAGCCGATCGTGCCTCCGACGGTCCCGCCCAGGTGCTCGATCTCCTCGTGAACAGCCACCGCGATGTCCTGCAGCACGGCGTCGACGTCTTCGGGGTCGACATCACCGACATCACCGACATCACGGTCAAACCGGGTCATCACGAGCACAACGGTGACCCGTTTGAGCTCCGACACGGCGTATCCGGTTGGTCTCGTTGCGCCAGGACTCACCGACACCACGTCACCGACCATCGGTGGCTCGACCAGCTCATCGCTCGTAAGTTCGGTCTCCTCGACACCGCTTGACCGGCGAGAGATTGGCGCCTGTCGAACACCCACGTCGAGCTGCCGTGCGGTTTTCCGGGGACCGATCTCCGAGACGCGCTTCGGCTGGGACGCGCTGGTGGGCGGCGCGGAGCGGAAGAGAACCGGACGTGGCTCCAGCACCAGTTCCTGGTTGAGGATCGACCGTTCCAGTTCCTGTAAGTCCCGACTGGGGTCAAGCCCGAGTTCCTCAATGAGCCTCGTCCGCGTGCGGCGGTAAAGTCCTAACGCGTCAACTTGCCGACCGCAGTAGTACAGCGCCCGCATCAACTGACCGCACAACCGTTCCCGCAGCGGCTCGAGCTCGACCCACGTCTCCAGTGCGCTGATCATCTCGCTATAGCGACCGCAGGCCAACTCAGCTTCGACGTAGTCCTCGAAGGCAGCCAATTGCGTGTTCTGCACCGTAGCCAGCTCTGGCCAGGTGACTCCGGACTCGACCAGATCAGTCAGCACCGGACCTCGCCACAGCTCCAGCGCACTCCGCAGCGTCCGCGCGGCCTGCTCCCACGAACCGGCCACCAAATCTGCTCGGCCACTGTTCACCAGACTGTGGAAGCGACTGAGATCGACACGGTCTGGTTCCACCCGAAGCAGATACCCGGGAGCGTGGGTCAGGAGCAGTGCGGAATCGGGTCCTTTCCCGTTTATAGAAAGCATCCCACGCAACCCGGAAACAGCGTTTTGTAGCATTTTTCGGCCAGTTGCGGGCATATCTGCCGGCCAGAGGGCTTTCAATATTCTACTGGTCGCGATCACGGAGTTCTCGTGCAGTAGCAGAAAGCCGAGCGTTGCCCGTTGTTTATTCCCGTTCAACGTAAGTGGCCGACCCGTGTCGTCGGCAACCTCCAAGGGTCCTAGCAGCTTGAACTGCATGGCTTCCTCCTCTCGGAGAAATCGGCGGATGGGGATCGCAGACTGGGATCGATCCCAGGAGGCTACAGCATCGTCCACAGGTATCCGGAGAACGCTTCGCCGCCGCTGAACAGTCGCTACAGCCGTCTTTCCCCGGAAATCAAGATCCACTCTTGTCAAGGCCATGCACCGATGGACTGTTGCATTTTCCCGCGGCAGGCGGGCCAACTAGCCCCTTCGTGTCATCGATCCCTAGCTAATTGATAGCACTACAAGCTGGGTGGCCGGTAGAGATTCTGGAGTCGGCCACCAATTCGTGGCGAATTTTGCGCTTCTGGGTGAGATCCACAGTCTGTATTCTCACGGGGTGCACACGCTTCGGCACCCTCCCGGCCTAACGTTCTTGGCTGGGCGCGCCCGCCCATGCATCAACGTCGACCTCCACAACGAAGACTGGTTTCTTGTGAAGACTGGGTTTCTTGTGTACGAGGGTGATGCCGTCGGCCATGACGAGCAGGCAGATCTCGACTCGGTCGTCGTCGTGCAGCGTGGTATTGAGTTCGCGGATCGCGGTGGTGTCCGGGTCTTGTGCGGTCGGATCGATGACCCTGCCAAGAAAGAGGGTGTTGTCGATCGCGACGAGACCACCGGGCTTCACCAGCGTGACGGCGTCTTCGTAGTACCGCCGGTAGTTCGCCTTGTCGGCATCAATGAAGACGAAGTCGAAGCTGTCTGGTCCCTGCGCGGCGAGAAGCTCGGTCAGGGTCTCGCTGGCGTCGCCGATGCGGACGTGAATGCGGTCTGCCACCCCGGCGCGCTCCCAGTACGGACTGGCGATCGCAGGCCACTTCTCGCTGATGTCGCACGTCACAAGGCGGCCGTCGGCGGGGAGCGCCCGTGCCATGCACAGAGTGCTGTAGCCGGTGAACGTTCCGATTTCCAGAACCCGGTTAGCGTTGGTCACGCTGACGAGCAGGGCGAGCAGTTGCGCTTCCTCGGGCATGATCTGCATGACTCGCCCGGCAGGCAGGGCCGCGGTCTCCGCGCGCAGATCGCTCAGGATCTCGTCGTCCCGCAGCGACACCCGCCTGACGTAGTCGAGCAATTCATCGGTGACGTCAATCTGGCCACCCATGTGCGCTCCGTTCGCTGTGGCGGACCCATGCCGCGGCTGCGGCTCCGCTGACGTCGGCTACTCTTCGGCGAGTTGCGGCGCGACGATCTTGATCGTCGTGGACTTCCGCTGTGGAACTGGCTCCAGGTGCAGGCGTTGAATGCCGTCGAGATCCGAATCCTGGCTGATACGGGCTCGGCAGCCACACGGTTGTTGGGTGAACCCGGCGAACCGGTAGGCGACCTCCATTATCCGGTTGCGATCGGTACCTCGGAAGTCGGCCACCACGTGGACGCGGGCCAAGGCGGCTTGGTCGATCAGCCAGTTCAGGATGGTGCTCCCCGCCCCGAAGGAGACCACGCGGCAGGATGTGGCCAGCAGCTTGAGGTGCCATACTCCTAGGTTTTTTTCCCACGCTGGGTGCTTTTCCAACAACAGAATGCCCACCGCCCCGTGTGGCCCAAATCGGTCAGTGAGCGTGACGACCAACACCTCATGCCGGGGATCGGCCAGTAGGCCACGGAGACTCGTGGCGGAGTAGTACACTCCGGTCGCGTTCATCTGGCTGGTACGCACCGTGAGTTCCTCGACCCGGGACAGGTCTTCCTCGGCGGCCCGCCCGATGCGCATCACCAACTCCAGTGAACGCAGGAACTCCTCGTCCGGGCCGGTGAACTCGGCACGCTCGGCGTCGCGCCGGAAGCCGGCCTGGTACATCTGCCTGCGCTGACGGGAGTCCACCGTCGCTATGGCGGGACTGAACTCGGGCAGCTCGGGCAGCATGCTCGCCCGCTCGGCGGGGTAGCACCGCACCTCAGGCAGGTGGAAGGACACCTCAGCGCGCTCTGCGGGCTGGTCATCGATGAACGCGACGGCGCGGTGCGCGAAGTTCAGGCGGTCGGCGATCCTGCGCACCGAGTCGGACTTGGGCCCCCAGCCGATCTCAGCCAGCACGAAGTAGTCAGTGATGCCCAGGTGTTCCATGCGTTCCCAGGCGATCTCACGGTCGTTCTTGCTGGCCACCGAGTGCAGGATGCCTCGGGTATCCAGCTCCACGATCGCCTCGCGCACCGCGTCGGGCAGCCGAACCTGGTCGCCTTCGAGCAGAGTTCCCTGCCACAGCGTGTTGTCCAGGTCCCACACCAGACACTTGATCATGACCATGTTGTCCGTCATGACGACACCGCCACAACGTGTTGCGCCAGCATGAGTTGGCAGAGCTCGTTGCTCCCCTCGATGATCTCCATGAGTTTCGCGTCCCGATAGGCACGCGCCACCACATGCCCATCACGGGCCCCCGCCGAGGCCAACATCTGTACCGCCGACGCCGCCCCACGGGCAGCGTTGCCGGCACTGACGTGTTTTGCCAGCACGGTCGCCACGACCATGTCGGAAGCCCCGGCGTCCCAGCACCGGCTGGCGTGCTCGCACACGCGGGTGGAGACCTGCTCGGAGACGAACAGCTCAGCGAGATGCCGAGAGACGAGCTGGTGGTCGACGAGCGGCTTGCCACCCTGCTTGCGAGATCGGGCGTGCCGGGCCGTCGCGGTCAGGCACGCCCGCAGGATCCCGACACAGCCCCACGCTACGGATACCCGCCCGTAGGCGAGTGCCGATGTCACCAGCAGTGGCAACGACTGGCCGGCCCCGCCGAGCACACTGTCCGCGGGCAGCCTGACCGAGTCGAGGCGGACGTCCGCGTGGCCGGCCGCCCGGCAGCCGAGCGGATCGGCGATCCGCTCCACCCGTACCCCTGGCGCGGTGGCGGGTACGACGACCACGGCAGCGTCGCCATCGCGGTACCGTCCGGCCACCAGGATCAGATCGGCGTAGTGGGCGGCGGTGACCCACACCTTGTGCCCGTCGAGGACGACGGAATCACCGTCCACCCGAATCCGCGTACTCATCGCCGACAGGTCGCTGCCGGCGTGCGGTTCGCTGAACGCGACGGCCGCCAGCTCGCCGCCGGTGAGCCGAGGCAGGTAGCTGGTCTGCTGCTCGCCGCTGCCCAACCGATGGACCGTCCAGGCCGCCATCCCCTGCGAGGTCATGACGCTGCGCACCGAACTGCACAGGCTCCCGATGTGCGCCGTGAGCTCACCGTTGTGCTGGCTGCTCAAGCCCAAGCCGCCCTGCGTTGGAACTACCTCGGCGCACAACACGCCGCTGGCGCCCAGCTTCCTGAGCAGCTCCTCGGGCAACAGACCGTGCCGATCCCAGGACTCGGCTCGTTCCGCGACAAGCTCGGTGACCAGTGCGATCGCCTCCGCAAGCCCGTCACGCACCGCCGCTGCCCCCGGCGCGAAGGGCCTGGAGCCGGCGCACCAAGGCCGTCATCGCGCGCACCGTACGGAAGTTGTCCAACCTGAGGTCGGTGCCCATGATGACCACATCGAAGGACTTTTCCAGGTGCACCACCAGCTCCATCGCGAACAACGAGGACAGCCCGCCGGTGGTGAACAGATCGCGGTCCGGTTCCCACGGGGCACTGGTGCGCGACTCCAGATATCGCACCAGGTTCTGTTCGATGGCATCGGTGCTCTCCGGTGTTCGGCCGGTCGACAGGGTCATGGCGGTGCCTCCTCGTACTGGTAGAAACCGCGACCACTCTTCCGACCGAGATGACCTTCCCGTACTTTGGTCAGTAGCAGCTCGCACGGTAGGCACCCCTCGTCGCCGGTCCTTTCGTGCAGCACCCGCAGCGAGTCGACGAGGTTGTCCAGCCCGATCAGGTCCGCGGTGCGCAGGGGACCCGTGCGGTGCCCGAGACACCCTTGCATGAGAGCGTCGACGGCATCGGCCGTCGACGTACCCGCCTGCACGACCCGGATGGCGTCATTGATCATCGGGTGCAGGATGCGGCTGGTCACGAATCCCGGTGCGTCCCGGACGACGACCGCCTTCCGGTTGAGGGCGGCCAGCAGCGAGGTGACCGCCTCCATCGTGGCCTCCGAGGTGCGCGCCCCCTGGATGACCTCGACCGTCTCGATGAGGTACGGCGGGTTCATGAAGTGGGTGCCGACCAGTTCCCCCGGCCGCGCCAGCGACTCGGCCAGCTCATCAATGGGGATCGACGAGGTGCTGGACACCAGCGGCGTGCCCGGCCGCACCACATCCGACAACTCGACCAGCACCTTTGACTTGAGCTCAGCGACTTCGGTGATCGCCTCGATCACCACGGTCGCTGCCGCGGCATCGTGCACCGATGTCCTCCTCTCAAGCTCACCGACGGGTTTCTCCCCAGAACGCGCACCCATCAACTGAGCCAACCGCAACTGTGTGGCGACGTCGATGGAGGCCTGGTCAAGCTTGGCCGTGTCGACATCCACCAACAGGACGCCCAACCCGTGCCCGAGCGCGAGTGTCGCGATGCCGACTCCCATGACACCCGCTCCCAGGACCACGAGCCGGGCGGTTATCTGGTCATCGGTCACCGAACCTCCGCAGTGTCGCGATGAAGCAGTGTCGCTATGAAAGCACGGTAGGCAGCGGTCGGATCTTCCGTACAGTGTCGCGCCTCCATCGGCCACCCACCGTCTGGCAACTCCACCGTGCGAATACGCGCAAGTTGATCGCAAGCATCGGCCGGGGGCCGGCTAGTCCTGACCGACTCTTTCGAGCGTGCACCGATCCCCGTCGCAAAGCAACCTACGGTGCACCGGTTTTTTCACTACTCCGTGGCGACTATGGTGCAGGTCGAGGACTACCCACCCATGCTCCGGAACGCAGGACTGTGGTTCGAGGAGATTTTGGATATCAGTGAGCAGACGCTCCGCAAGAAATAAATCAGCGCCAGCCACACCACATCACAGGCAGCTCCGCTAGACACCCGGTGAACAGCTCGTCGCGTCCCCGCAACGACTCGACCGGAACGGCCAGCCGCAGCGTCGGGAACCGGCTGAGAAGGGCGGGGAACAGTGTTTGCAGCTCGATCCGGGCCAGCGAGGCACCGGGACAGAAGTGCGGGCCGTGCCCGAAGGTGAGATGTGGGTTGCATTCGCGATGCACGTCGAACCGGGTTGGTTCGGGGAAGAGTTTCTCATCGAGATTGGCCACGTTCAGCCCGAGCATGACCAGCTCACCGGTGTGGATGGTGACGCCGCCGAAGGTGAAGTCGGTTTTGGCATAGCGAGGTAGCCCTATAGCCTGCTCAGCGCCGGATGCGGGCGCGGGCAGCGGCATGCGAAGTATCTCCTCGACGGCCGGTGCGATGAGCTCTGGATCGTGGCGTAACGCATCCGCTTGCTCAGAGTGAGTGAGCAACAGGATCACCCCGCGATCGATCGCGGCCATCGTGGTCTCGTAGCCGGCTAAGAGAAGAACAACACTGAACATCGCGATGCCATCGACGGTCAGACCAGGGTCGGCGGTAGCTACAGCGACCAGGTCAGAGATAAGATCATCGTCTGGGTGCGACTTTTTGCGCTCCACCAAGGTTTGCATGTAAACCCACAGTTGGGTCAGCCCGGCCTGGGAGCGCGCTGTGTCGAGGGTGTTCGCGGCGTCGTCGGACCAGCGGCGGAAATCCTCCCGGTCGGCGTACGGCACGCCGAGGAGTTCGCAGATCACGAGTGCCGGAAGCGGAAAGGACACCGCCTCATGGAGGTCAACCGGCTGCGCATGTTCCGCCATGGCGTCGAGCAAGCCGGTGATCATTTCTCTCACCCGTGGACGCAGGCTCGCCATCCGCCGCGCGGAGAACGCCGATGCGACGAGGCGGCGCATCGGGACTTGTTCCGCGAGTTCGGTCGGGTCGCCCATCGGGCCACCGAAGGCTGAGCGAGAGACACGGGCCGCACGCTCCGGTTCGGCGTGCGAGAGGTCCACGCGGGAATCGGACAGCAGGGTCTTCACGTCGTCATAGTTCGTCACCAACCAGGCGGGATCTCCGGCCGGCGCGGTTACCCGCCGGATCGCCATGCTCACCATTTCACCTCCCCCACGAGGCTGGTCGGGGACTGTCGGTGCCGCCAAGCATAATGTGACCTTAGATAGCGGGTATTGTCGAGTGTGAAAGCCTGATTACTTCACAATGGACCCGAACTGGAAAACAGCACTGTACACATTGTCGTCACTCACCTAGAGTGCTGGTCACGGTGGGATGCGACACAGTTGGATTCGACACGCGGCTGGATTCGACACACGGCGCGCCAGCAAGGAGGTGCACCATGGCGGACACCATGCTCGACGCGGTCGTCATCGGCGGCGGGCCGGCCGGCGCGGTCTGCGCGGCGACCCTCGCCGAGCAAGGCCGCTCGGTGGTGGTGCTGGAACGGCAGTCGTTTCCCCGGTTCCACATCGGCGAGTCGATGCTGCCGTACATGGTGGGCCTGCTGGAGCGGCACGGGTTGTTGGACGCCGTCAAGGCGCAGGGATACGTCGTCAAACGCGGTGGCGAGTTCATCGACCCCACCGGAACGAAGTTCTTCACCGCAGGGGTCTTCCGCGCCGACTTCTCCAAGCAGGGGGACGGCCGCCATTCTGAGACGTTCCAGGTGGAGCGTGCCCATTTCGACCAGGTCATGCTGGACCAGGCCCACAGGGCCGGCGCCCGGGTCGTCCACCAGGCCCAGGTGACCGAGCTGGTGATGACCGGCGACCGGATCACCGGAGTGCGCTACCGGCACAACGGGCAGGAGCACGAACTCAGCGCGTCGTACGTCGTCGACGCCAGCGGCAGGGCCGGGACGATCGCCCATCGTTTCGGGCTACGGAAGACAATTGACACACTGCGGATGGTCGCGGTGTTCAGGCACTACGACGGGCTCGACGAACGGCACAACCCCGGACACGAGGGCGACATCCAGATCGGCAGCCACCCCGACGGCTGGGTGTGGGCCATTCCGCTGTCCCAGCACAAGATCAGCGTGGGTACCGTGACGCCACGCGCGGTGCTTCGGGGCACGACGCCGCAGCAGGTCTTCGCCGAACACGCCACCCGTATCCCCCGGATCACCCAGCGGTTGACCGGGACCCGACCGTCCAACGAGTTTCGGGTCGAGACCGACTACTGTTACCACACCGACCAGGTGACCGGGCCGGGCTGGCTGATGGTCGGTGACTCGGGCTGTTTCGGTGACCCCATGTTCTCCGGGGGGGTACTGGTAGCCATGGTCACCGGGGCGCGTGCGGCCACCACGATCGTGCAGGCACTCGCCGAGCCCGCAGCGGAGAACCGTCTGACGACGGAGTACGCCGACTTCTTCAAGACCGGCTACGACACCTACATCCGGCTGATCCTCTCGTTCTACGGGAGCGAGCTGATCAGCGCGCTCGCTGACGCGAACGCCACCACCTCGCGCGACAAACTGGAGATGTACCTGGTGCGGCTGCTCGGCGGTGACTTCTGGAGTGCGCATAACCCGATCGCCACGGCGCTACGCGCCAACCGGGAGTGGGACACTTTCGCCCCCTTCACCCCGGTGTTCGGCTGCCCCGTCTACCCGGAGCTGGGCGACCTCGACCACAAGGAATTGTTCGCCGCGGGGCGCGGGACATGAGACCTGGTGGATTAGATGCGGTGGACCACCAGAGCGCACCCATCGTGATGCCCGACGAGAGTTGGACGGCCTTGGGAAACGCGCTCGCTCGAGCGACCGAGACTCAGCGAGCCGACCGGCTGTTCAGCGACCACCTCGCGCAGTGCTTCGTCGCGGCGGCCGGTTCGGCGATTCCTTTCCTCCCGGCGCAGGAAACCCCTCCACAGTGTGAGAGCGCACCGCACTGTGACAGCACACCGCACACCGGCATCATGGCGATGATAGGTGACGTCATCGTGATTAAGACCCGTTTCTTCGACGAGTACTTCCACCGGGTCTGCGCCGCCGGGTGCCGCCAGGTCGTGGTGTTGGCCGCGGGCTTGGATACCCGGGCGTTCCGGCTGGACTGGCCGGCTGGTGTACGGCTGTTCGAGGTGGACCTGCCTGACGTGCTGGAGTTCAAGGAACAGGTTCTCATCAATCAGGCGGCCCGGCCGGCGTGCGAGCGGATCGTGGTGCACGCGGACCTCCGGGAGGATTGGCCGACCGCGCTGCGCAACGCAGGCTTCGACGTTGGGCACCCGACCGCCTGGCTGGCGGAGGGAACACTAGGGTGTCTGACCGCCGTAGACTGCGACCGGTTGCTAGACAAGGTGAACCTCTTGTCAGGTCCGTCAAGTTGGTTCGCTCTAGACCACACACACGACGGCTCGGTCGCCACACCTGTTCTTCAGCCGTTCTTTGAGGGGACGGGAATATCGCTGGACGAGATGGTCAAGGGAGGCCCTACCGATCCCGCTGACCGTTGGTTGATCAAGCACGGGTGGCTGCCGACCACGTACGACGTCGTCAAGCAGGCAGCCACCTATCAGCGGCCGACTCCAGTGTTGTTCCGTGGTGACCGCCAAGAGCAGGGGAACATCCTGTTCCAGGCGCAACGCACGACGTGACCGAGGGGCGTAGGAGAGTCACGATGACAGTTGACGAGACACTGGTTCCGGCGGGCTCACCAACGGAGCCGCCACCCGCAGTCGCGTTGCATCAGCTGACCAGAGGAGCTCTCGTCTCCCAGGCGATCAGCGTATTCGCCAGGCTCGGAATTGCGGACGCGCTGGCGACCGGCCCGCGCGACGCCGAGGAGATCGCGGAGCCGACAGGCGCCCACGGCCCCACGTTGTACCGGCTGCTGCGAGCGCTCAGTGTTGTCGGAGTCGTCGCGGAGCTGGAAGATCGACGGTTCGCCCTGACCGCGTTCAGTGAGATGCTGCGCAGTGGCGTCCCCGGTTCGCTGCGGGACCGTGCGACGATAATCGGCTTGCCGTTCTACCGTGACCCATGGACCGACCTGTACGAGACTATCCAGACCGGAGAATCAGCGTTCGACCGGGTCCACGGCACGAAACTTTTCGACTACTTGGCGGAGCATCACGAGGATGCGGCGGTCTTTGATACGGCAATGTCCTCGATTTCCACAACCCTGTCTGGCGGCATCGTGGAAGCCTACGATTTCACCCATTTCAGCACGGTGGTAGATGTTGGTGGCGGGCGTGGTGGCCTGCTCGCCGCGATTCTGGCCGCGAACCCGCACCTCCAGGGAGTGCTGTTCGACAAACCGGCAGTCATAGCTGGTGCCGAGGAGGTAATTGCCAGTGCTCAGGTTGCCGACCGCTGCAAGATGATGAGCGGGGACTTCGTCGACTCTGTACCTGAAGGAGGCGATGTTTATCTGCTGAACAACGTCATCCACAACTGGGGAGATGACCACGCAGTGCAGATCCTAGGGAGGTGTCGGGCTGCGATGGCCAACACGGGCTGCGTGTTGCTTGCTGAGCTCGTGCTCCCGGAGGACACAGCGCCGTCAATGGCCAAACTCGCGGACCTGGGGATGCTGATCATGACCTCCGGTGGTCGCGAACGCACTGAGGCGGAGTACCGCACGTTGTTTGACGGTGCCGGGCTTCGACTGACCCGTGTCGTGCCAAGTACCGGCCTGGTCAGTCTCCTCGAAGCGGTCCCTGACTCCCCGAGTTGATTCGACAGCACCATCGACGTGGCGTTTTATTCGCGAGTGCGAACAGGGGGATCGGCGTTGTCTGGTAATGTCCTTTCGCTGTCAGCTGCCCAGCGCGAGATTTGGTTTGCTGAACAACGGTTGAAAACGGCGAACCGAGTCTACAAGGTTGGCGAGTGTGTAACGATTTATGGGCCGGTTGATCCGGTGCTGTTCGAGACGGCGCTGCGGCGGGTTGTCGGAGAGGTCGACTCACTGCATGTCCGGTTCGTCGAGGGCGGCGACGGGCCACGGCAGGTTGTCGCGCCGTTGTCGGATTGGCTGATGCCAGTGGTCGACGTCAGCGGAGAGCCTGATCCGCATACGGCTGCGCGAGCATGGATGACCACCGACATGGCCCGGCCGATGGATCTCACCCGCGGCCCACTGTTCAGCTACGCGTTGATCAAGGTGAAACCTGACCAGTTCTTGTGGTATAAGGGCTACCATCACATCGTGATGGATGGATTCAGCTTCTCCCTCGTGGCGCGACGAGTGGCTGACGTTTATACGGCGCTGGCACAAGGTCGGGCGGATGACCGGAAAATGTTTGGTTCGTTGCGGCAGCTGCTGGACAGTGATGCGAACTACCGTGCGTCGGAGCAGTTCACGCAGGACCAGGAATATTGGATGCGGCGTTTCGCTGATCGCCCAGAGCCGGGCAGGCTCGCTGGTCGGTCCTCTGGAATGGCCGAAAGTTTTGTTCATAGCACTTTCAATTTGTCACCGTCCACAATAGATAGGTTACAGGCAGCAGCGCGTCGGGCCGGGGTGCGATGGTCTCGCATGGTGATCGCAGCGACGGCAGTTTATATGCACCGTTTGACCGGAGCGCGGGATGTGGTGGTCAGTTTGCCGGTCACAGCTCGCCTGGATCCCATTCTAAAATGCATACCAGGAATGGTGTCCAACATCCTGTTGCTGCGACTGTCGGTACACCCGGATATGAGCCTGTCCGAACTGATAAGACACACCGCGGAGGAAGTCGACCAACTATTAGCCCATCAATGTTACCGAGGGGAGGATCTCTATCGGGATCTTGGTTTACCTGGTAACCTTAGGACATCTTTTATGCCAATGGTAAATATTATGTCTTTCGATTACGATCTGAGCTTCGCTGGGTATCGCGCCGCGGCGCACAATGTTTCTCTCGGATTGATCGGCGATCTGTCGATTGCTGTTTGGGATAGAAGGGATGGTTCAGAGTTACGGACCGACTTGCATGCGCACCCGGAAGTCTGTAGCGCTGACGAACTGGCCGTCCATCATCAACGTCTTCTGTGCCTGTTGAGCACCATCGCGGTCACCGACTTGGATCAGCCGATCAACCACATCGACCTGCTCACCAGCGACGAGCACCACCCGCTACTGGGCACCTGGAACGACACCACCACCCCGATCCCTCCGCTCTGCCTGCCAGAGCTGTTCGAGGCCCAGGTAGCGGCTGGCCCGGACGCGATCGCTGTCGTGTTCCAGGACACGGAGTTGTCTTATGCGCAGCTCAACACCACGGCTAACCAGCTGGCCCACACCCTGATCACCCACGGGGCGGGGCCCGAGCAGATCGTCGCGCTCGCGCTACCCCGCTCACCCGAACTGATCGTGGCGATCCTGGCGGTCCTCAAAACCGGGGCCGCCTACCTCCCCCTGGACCCCGACTACCCCCCCGAACGACTCACCTTCATGCTCACCGACGCCCACCCCACCCTGCTGCTGACCACCACCCACACCACCCAGCACATCCCCGACACCAACACCCCCCGGCTGGTTCTCGATGACCCCACCACCCACACGATGCTCAACCATTGCGCGGATACCAACCCCACCGACACCCACCGCGCCGCCCCCCTCCTTCCCCAGCACCCCGCCTACCTCATCTACACCTCCGGCTCCACCGGCATCCCCAAAGCCGTCGTCGTATCACATCAGAGCGTGGTGAACCTCGTGGTGTGGGCAGTGTCCAGTTTCGGCCGCAGTGGGCTGTCTCGGGTGTTGGCCTCGACGTCGCTGAACTTCGACGTGTCGGTTTTTGAGATGTTTGGACCGTTGACCTGCGGCGGCAGCATTGAGGTGGTGCGGAATCTGCTTGCGTTGCGCGAGCGCCCACAGGCGAGGTGGAGCGGTAGCCTTATCAGCGCGGTGCCCTCGGCCTTGTCCCAGGTGTTGGCGCACGGTGGCGTGAACATCGAAGCGGATTTCGTGGTGTTGGCTGGGGAGGGCCTGGCTTCACAGACCATGCGCGATATCCGGGTAGCGATCCGGGGCTGCCAGGTGGCCAACATCTATGGCCCGACCGAGGCGACGGTATATGCCACCGCCTGGTATAGCGATGGAACGGTGTGCACCGCGCCACCGATTGGTCGGCCGATCGCGAATACCCGCGTCTACGTGTTAGATGCGCGCCTGCAGGCGGTGCCTTCGGGTGTGGTGGGTGAGTTGTACATCGGTGGGGCGGGGTTGGCGCGAGGGTATGCGCGTCGGTCGGGGTTGACGGCGGAGCGGTTCGTGGCCTGCCCGTTCGGTCTGGTGGGTGAGCGGATGTATCGGACGGGGGATCTGGTCCGCTGGAACACCGACGGGAACCTGGAGTTCCTCGGCCGCGCGGATGATCAGGTCAAGATCCGGGGGTTCCGGATCGAGCCAGGAGAGATCGAGACCGTGCTCGTGACACATCCCGACGTGGCGCAGGCGGTGGTGATCGCGCGGGAGGACCGGCTCGATAACAAGCACCTAGTCGGCTACGTGATCGCGGAGAACATCGGTTCAGCCCGTAACGAGCAGGTGGAGCAAGACCAGGTTGGTGAGTGGGCGCAGATTTACGACTCGCTGTACGCGACACCGGGCTCACCAGTGTTTGGGCAGGATTTCACCGGGTGGAACAGTAGTTACGATGGCCAGCCGATCCCACTGGCGCAGATGCGGGAATGGCGCGAGGCGACCGTGGAGCGGATCCTTTCCCTCCAACCCCGGCGGGTGTTGGAGGTTGGGGTGGGTACCGGGTTGCTGCTGTCTGAGCTGGCGCCCCAGTGTGAGACCTATTGGGCCACCGATTTCTCCGTCCCGGTGATCGACGCTGTGGCCGGTCATGTTGAGCGGGATCCCGATCTGGCTGCGCGGGTGGTGCTGCGGGCGCAATCTGGGCACGACACCGGCGGGCTGCCGGTCGGGTTGTTCGATACCGTGATCCTCAACTCCGTCGTCCAATACTTCCCCACCACCGACTACCTGGTCGACGTGCTCACCCGAATGCTGCGGCTAGTCGCTCCCGGTGGGGTGGTGTTCCTCGGTGACGTGCGTAACCTGCGGCTGCTGCGCCCTTTGGCCACCGCGGTGGCGCTGCACCGGGCCGATCCCACGACTGACCTGACGGTGCTGCGCCGGGCGGTCGAAAAAGCCATCCGGATGGAAAAGGAACTGCTGGTCGATCCCGAGTTCTTCACCGCGTGGGGCCGCACCGTCAGCGACGTCGGTGGGGTAGACATTCGGATCAAACGCGGCCGGTATCACAACGAGTTGACCCGTTACCGCTACGACGTGGTGCTGCACAAACACCCGATCACCCCGCTACCGCTGCGCGAAGCCCCACAGTTAAGCTGGGGCCACCAGATCAGCGACCCGCGCGCGTTAACTGACTATCTGAGCACGGAGCACCCGGAGCTGGTGCGCGTCAGCGGTATGCCCAACACCCGCCTCAGCCATGAGGTCGCCCTCACGCGAGCGTTCCAGACCGGCAGCCCACTGACCGAGCTGCTGGAATACCTACACACTCCCCACACCAACCCGGTACCACTGGACGCCGAGGTATCAGCGGCGCTCGACCCGGAGACGCTGCAGGCGCTGGGCGAGCGGTGTGGCTACTGGGTCGGCATCACCTGGTCAGCGACCACCCCCGAAGCCCTGGACGTCGTGTTCGCTGACGCCACCCGGACCACGACAGCTGTTCCCCTCGATGTGTACCGGCCCGCCAGCACCGACCAGACGCTGCTGTCAGCGTGGACGAACAACCCCACTGCGGCTCGGGACACTGGCGCGCTGATCAGCGTCCTGCGGGAGTTTACGCGGGCGAGGTTGCCAGAATACATGGTGCCTGCGGCGGTGGTGGTGCTCGACGCGTTGCCATTGGCACCGAATGGGAAACTGGACCGTAACGCACTACCCGCCCCCGAATTCAGGTCGGTCGGGGATGGTCGGGCATCCAGGACACCACAAGAACAACTGCTTGCTGAGTTGTTCGCCGACGTACTAGGCCTGGCCGGTGTCGGTATCGATGATGACTTTTTTGACCTGGGTGGGCATTCGCTGCTCGCGACCCTCCTGATCGCCCGGATCCGCGCCACCTTCGGGGTCGAGCTGGGATTGCGGACCCTGTTCGAGACCCCGACACCAGCCGGGGTGGCCGCGCGGCTCCACGTGGATGATCCAAGGGATGCCTTCGAGGTGATCCTGCCGTTCAGACCTCAAGGCCGCCGCTCCCCACTGTTCTGTATCCACCCCGGCGGAGGAATCAGCTGGTCCTACTGCGGGCTGATCAAACACCTCGGCCCGGACTATCCGATCTATGGAGTGCAGGCGCGTAGCCTCGCTCGGCCAGAGCCACGTCCGACCTCCGTTGAGCAGATGGCAGCTGACTATGCCGAGCAAATACACATGGTCCAACCCGTCGGGCCGTACTGTCTTCTGGGCTGGTCCTTCGGAGGCCTAGCCGCTCATGCCGTCGCTACCGAGCTTCAACAGCGTGGCGAGCGGGTCGCTCTTCTGGCGGTAATCGATACCTACCCGGTTTGCGGGCAGCTGTCGCATGAAAATGTGCTTGAGCTCGATGAACGGGACATGCTTATTGGCATGCTCGATGCGCTCGGTCACGATGTGGAGAGCCTGAAAGGCGAACCGTTGACGTTCGCCCAGGCCGTGGAGATGTTCCGTCGCAGTCAGGAAAGTGTATGGGCAAATTTCGAAGAGTTTCACCTCTCCGCCGTCGCGAAGATCCTATCCAACAACTCCCATCTCATGGTCGATTTTACTCCTGGCCGATTCTATGGAGACTTGCTGCTGTTCACCTCGACAATCCACGAACCAACAATCTATCAACCGAAGACCCCTCAACCCGAGAACGTGCCCGTGCCTGAGGCGTGGAAGCCGTATGTTGACGGCACAATCGAAACCCACGCCATCGTCAGCAGGCACGACCGCATGATGCAGCCAGGGGCGCTCTCCCAGATTGGGTCAATCCTGGCGGCTAAACTCAACGAAATTGCCGATAACATATGCCATCACGCAAGTTGACAACTGCATTAACTCGCAGTGCCTCGCTCCAGTGCGTCCGCCAGCCAGTGGGATAATGTGGCTGATGCTGGGTGGCCGCGCCATGCTAGGTGGGCGTCGGGGCGGATCAGCAGGAGGTCGGTTAGCTTGGCGTTGGCTGGTGTCAGTACGACCACGTTGTTCTTTCCTAGTCGATTTTCAGCCGTGGTCACGCTGTCTTCATTGCCTGGTCTGGCGAGCAGTGCCCACCGGCCGCTGAGTGCTTCGTGCAGTGGGGTGGGAGTCCCGTCGGTGTGCTGGCAGGCGATGTCGGGTACCCGTTCGCCCGGTCGTGGGCCGCTGGAGAACCGCTTGGACTTCGTGGCCAGCGGCCCGCCCCGGTAGTGGATGTCAAGCTGGGAAGCGTTGCGCCAGAGGAAGTTCTGTGCTTTCGGGTGGTTCATTAACGGCAGCACCAGTCGATCGCGCAGGTGCCTGATGGCTGGTGTGTCGGCCATGACCAGGCGGGTGGTCATTGAGGTGGCGGCGACAACTCCACTGGCTATCGGGCGGCGTTCGGCCTGGTAGCTGTCGAGTAGCTGGTCGTTGGCACGGCCGCTGGCCACCAGACCGAGCTTCCAGGCCAGGTTCTCCGCGTCGCCAAGGCCGGTGTTCATGCCCTGTCCACCGAACGGATGGTGGATGGCCGCGGCATCCCCGGCGAGCAGCATTCTGCCGTTACGGTAGGAATCGGCCAGTCGGCGGTGTATGCGGAAGCTCGAGAGCCACTCGACTTTCTCGATCTCCTCTTCACGGTAGATGCTGCACTTGGTTAGCTGCCGCTTGATCAGCGCCTGTACCTCCTCGTCGCTCAGCTCACCGGTGGTGCCCGCCGGGGCGGGGGCCATCAAACGGCACCGGTTCGCTCCTGGTAGTGGGCACACGCTGATCATGTCCCCGCCATCGGTCCAGCTCGTCGTGACGTGACGGTCGATCTCCCAGCTAGCCAGGACATCGGCGAGGAGGAAGCACTCGGCGACCGCCGTGCCAGGAAAGCCGATACCGGCTAGCTTACGGACCTTGCTGTGCGCACCGTCGCAACCGATCAACCAGTCCGCGCGCACGGTTTCGTGGCCGTGTGTGGTCTGCAGGGTCGAGGTGACCCCGGTAGTATCCTGTTCGGCATCGGCGAGCGTGTGACCCCAGTCCACCTGGCCACCGAGCTCGGTCAACCGACGTCGTAATTCGCCCTCAATCGCCGCTTGCGAGATCAGCAGCGGTGAACGACCGGAAGCGGAGCTCATTCGCTCCAACGGCATGGTGGAAACCAGGCGACGGCCAACGTACATCCGCACCTCATCCACCAGAATCGCCCGCTCCGGCAGATCCCCGAGCGCGCCGAGGCGAATAAGCACTTCCACACCCCGTGGCTGCACACCCAACGCGCGAGAAGTACTAGCTGGCCCGGTGGCGCTGTCCACAACGCGCACCGAGATGCCCTGGCCACGTAACCCACAAGCCAACGCAAGACCAGTCGGACCCGCGCCGACAATGAGCACAGTGGAATCCGTCATGTTCCCTCTCTCTGTTCGCAAGTTGACGACACAGAACGCAGTATGTAGTCGACGGCTTGCTGGTACTCGACAGGATCGATCAACGCGGCGAGCCTCTCGTTCCCGTCCTCGACCCGCAGGTAGCGCTTTCCGACCAGCACGTGGTGTCCGTTCTCGGTGGCACGGCACATCATGGTGGTACTAGCCATCACCGACTCGTCGAGGAACTGCTCGAACCTCTTGGTGAAACCGTCCCATTCCGCGAGCTTGCGCTCCACGAGGGCGAACCGGTACACCGGTTGCCAGCCGCCGACCCGACTCCTGCGCAGCACCGTGTGCCGCCCGTCCTGCTCGACCACCCTGAATAGGCATCCGTGCTGAGGTTGTACTTCGGGGGATAACCTCAACGGCTCGACGTAGGATGGCTCGGAAAAACCCACGTCAGCCAACCAGCGCTGGCCGTCCAGCGTCACTACGGCGAACTTGTGGGAGAGGTCGGGGCTGAACACGCCTCGGTCCTGGATCACGCCGGCTGACACGGCCATGGTGTCGAAGCCCAGTTCGTCGAGCAGTCGCTGGAACAACAGGTTGAGCTCGAAGCAGATTCCGCCGAGTGCCCTGATTACGATCTTGTTGAAGGTCGCGTCGAGGTCAAGGTCGGCGAGATTTCCGGGCAGCGTCTCCCCCTCTTCGGGGAAATTGCTGTTGTCATAGGGGATGGTGAGCAGATGGTCCCGGTGGAGTCGACGCAGCGTATCGTGGGTGGGCTCCAACGGCCCGGAGTACCCTAGACGCCGCAGGTAAACCCTGGTGTCAAACACCCAGTTCTCCTTCCAGAGCTCAGATCACGCGATGTCGGCGGTCATGTCCTTGAGCCGGGAGGCGATGAGGAAGCGCGAGTCGTCGTCAAAATCCACTGTGGATATCGCAGCCGCCAGCCTGCCGAGTTCTTGGAGCACGAACTCCGGGTTGCTGGCCGCGGTCGCGCGCAGTTCGGCCAGCAGGTGGTCGGCCAGCACCCGCGGTGTGGGCTGGTCGTAGACCACGGCTGCGTTCAGCCGAACACCGGTGGCGTCAGCCAACCGGTTGCGAAACTCGATGGCGGTCAGTGAGTTGAACCCGATGTCCCAGAAAGCATGGTCCGGGTTGACCATGTCCGCGCAGCTGTGCCCCAATACCGTCGCGGTAGCGGCCAGGACCAATTCCAGCAGCACTCTGGCCTGTTCGTCTTTGGGGAGTGTGTGTAGTCGGATGGCTACCGGCTGCTGCTCCGTTACGGTGGCCGAGTTGGCCGCTGGGTGGTCTTGTGTGATCAACCCGCGGAGCAACGACGGCACACCACCGTCACGGCTCACCGTCTCGACGTCTAGTCGCATCGGCACCAGCACCGGGTCACCGGCCCGCAGCCCCGCATCAAACAACGCCATTCCCTCCACCGGGGACAACGCGCGCAATCCGCCACGCACCCGACCAGCCCCGGCCTGCCCCAATCCGGCCGCCATACCCCCATCCCACACTCCCCACGCCATCGATACCGCCGACAACCCCTGCGCGCGACGCTGGGCGGCCAGACCGTCCAGGAACGCGTTAGCCGCCGCGTAGTTCGCCTGCCCCGGGCTGCCCAGTACTCCGGCGGCGGAGGAGAACAGCACGAACATGTCCAGGTTCGTGTGCTGGGTGAGGTGGTGCAGGTTGAGTGCACCGTCGACTT